>JAKBKR010000146.1 GCA_021832495.1 bacterium
GGCGGGCGCAATCCTCGTCTATCAAGCCCAGCGAATATGGGTGTCGCAAAAGGGGTCAGAAACCGCTCCGCCGTGAGCCGGGCCCCAAAATAGGGGTGTCGCAAAAGGGACGTTTTGGGATAGGCAATGGCTTGCCGCAAAGTGTGGGTTGTGGTGGATAGAGGGGACATCATGAGCGTGGTGCCCCTATCTTGGTCTCTGTGACATAGGTAGGGAAGAGTTTCCCTGAGGGTGGAAGGCCGCAGAAATCAGGTCGCCCGTATCGGAAATCAGCTCCTTGGGATCTCGGCCAGATTTGACCTGATGATAGACTTCCAGCACCGACACGGGATCCCTTATGCTCCCTGATGGTAACTTCTTCCGTTTCAACATCCATCGGTCTAGCAGGATGCTGAGAGGCAGGAGAATCACTGTGACAACTCCGATGACCTCAGCTGATTCGTAGAACGGAATCGCATTTGGACCTCTTGCAACAAGGGGACTGAAACTGACGAAGGCGAGAAGGGCAAGGAGCAATCCCATGCAGGCAAGCAGAACTATTGTGACTCCGTAGGGGAAGTTCCAAGAATGGACGAACTTCTCCACCCTAGCGACTTCCGCGTCCTCGATAGGCACACCGGCACGGATGCCTAGCATGGTTATCCTCAAACAGACCTCATCTACCTTGCTCAATCGGGCGTCGGCCACGGTCGGGGGTGGGTATCTCTTCCAGATGGCGTTGAAGAGTTGGGCTGAGCCCCCTGAGAGCTTCCTGAGATGTTGCGGCTGAGTCTTTGCTTCCTCAGCTATGATGAGTGCGTCATCAGGCGTGAAAGAGTAGCGAACCGCATCCTTGACAAAAGGACGGAACGGTTCCTTCTCAATCTCAGCGAAAGCCGTGGACAATCGCTCATAGGCAGCATTTATGTTTTCTTGAGGAGGACGGCCAAAGGGAAACATCTTGCGAGTCTCAAGTGGGGCGCGTACTTTACGTTATTCGGGCCGAGCGGATCGGTCGATCTACCTGGATGTTGCTTGCCCCATGCCGAACCAAGCGGAAGCCATGTCGGAGCGAGGATCTCATCATCCGTACCGTTCTGAGTGAGCTCAGAAGGTATACCCTCTTCCCAAGGAACTGCTGGGAGCTACCAAAAGGGTCGCCACGTCCTCGATTTCTTACCATCGACCCCTCTTCTCCGAATCCCCCGTCCAGAACGCCACCTCTCGATTACAAGGGTCACTCTTGCGGCCGGTCGTATTGGGTGGGTTCTGCGCGCAGGGGGTCGCCGACCGAAGCCGGGGGCAAATCGGAGGGGGAACCCCGCCTCCTACTCTACACCCAAGGCCGTCAAAGAACTCCCGGGAAGGCTGAACACGTACCCTCATTTCTCTAGGTACTATGGCTCAGAACTTGGGTATCTAGAACCGAGCACGAGCAAGACAACCGCCAATCCAAAGTCAGCGAAGAAGAGTAAGACACCCACTTGGAACCATTGGGGCCCCATAGTTAGGTCTAACAGATAACCTAGCGATAGGGAAAACGGTGCGAGCAAGATAATGATGACGAACAGCCTGAAGAATTGCAGGTTGATACCGGCGTTCCCTTTTTCCCCCGGTAGATGATAGGGCGGTAACCTGTACTGGTTCACCATGGCAAACACCAAGAGGCTCATGTTGACGAGGAGTGCGACTTCCGCAGGAAGAAGGAACTGGGATTCCCCTCGTACGACAAAAAAAGCCAGAGCAACTCCAGCAACTAGACTGACACCATAGGCGAGCCCCCAGCGATACCGGTTGCGTAATCGTTCATCGTAGTCCGCTTGATTATTATAATCTGGTACCCGTCTTTCCATGATTACCTGCTCGGATTATCCAAGCTATGGATTCTGGGTCATCCGGGTTTCGGGTGGGTAAACCCCGATGGAGAGGGGAAGGGCCCTGCCGCTTCCAGGAGAAGGCACCCGCCTTCTCTGTCGGCGTAGGATGGACGTATCTGGGCACCACTCCCTTCATCTGGTCACCCACCCAATTGTCGGATGAACCTACTTTGCATTACCCCTTACCAGTCTTGCGTGAACTTTCACGAACCGGCCCCATAGCGAAAGGATAGATCCGCCCACCTATCAACTCTGCGACCTCTCGTTCGGGTCAAGGAACTGGAGGCTCCAGGTTTCCCTCCCTCATCCGTAGCGCGTGTCCGGATTCCCGTGGAGCAAACGCTCTCCAACATCCCGGAGTTGATCCCATACCCTCTACCCAAGGAACCGCTGGGAGCGATCAAAAGGGTTGCCACGTCCTCGAATCTTGACCATCGCTACCAGACATAGCCTTGACCGTCGTTTGTGTCATGTTTCCCGTCTACCTTATTCTCCAGCGTGATAGGAACTGGGGTGGTTCCCGGGTCCATTGCCGGCTACTTCGGTACGGTCGGGTCAGCAGAGCTCAGCTCTTCCCTGTCACGAAAAACTCGTCCAAGGTTTCCATTCCACGCAGCGATGAACACGATTGCCATGAGGGCAACCCCTATTCCGACTGCAAGCCAGGTTGCCGTAGCGAACCACTGTGTCGATGACGGTAGAGGGGGCGCTTTGCCAACGGTCGACGGCACGGGAGAGAAGAGGATCCATGGATCGTATGCGAGGGAGGAGTAACCGCCCGGCGCATCGGTGAAGTTCAGAAGCACCTCGGAGGTCGCGTGCCCGAGGGGGTTTGGGGGATAGTATGTCCCGACGGCCACATCTACGCTAAGGGGGGTTCCTGAACTTCCCTCAGAGGCGTTGCCTCCAAAGTTATACCCTGCGAGTGCTGCGTGCGTCACGTTATCGAGATCCATCAATGTACGGTTCCCGGGATAGAAAGTTGGAGTCGAGTAGACTGGGGCATGGGCGAAGATCATGATGCCCAGCTGATCGGCGTTGCTGATCCATGGCCATCCGGCTTCCTTGAAGTCGAACTTGATTTCCCACCGGTCCGAGCCCGTGTGCATGACGTGGAAGATAATCGTGACGTTCACGTTCCCCAGGACGTGGGTTCCCTGAGGCCAACCCACGTTCTGAGCATAGTCCGGATTCCAGTTCCCCGAGGAGTTGGTCACGAAGTCCTCCCAAGTCGTCGTAAAGTTCGTTTCCTGCGCGGTGCCAGTGACGGTGGTATTCTCGGGTAGTGGATAGAGGAGATTGCTCTGTGCGACCACACTGTTCCCTGAGGTGATCTCCACGAGTTCGCCGAACCCGAAGTCGAACGTGTCGTTGGAGGAGCCATTCCACGCGAGGTAGGCGGGTTGTTGGCTGTTCTCCTGGCTGATGCAGCCGCCGTCGAAGGTTGTCGCGTTCGGACCGACACAAATCGACGAGGTACCGCTCGGATGAGTGAGCAAAGCAACGACCACCGATGGCGATGCGGGGGTTGCGTGAGCCATGGACGTAGGGGCAGCCAGCCCGACGAGCCCCACTGCGGCAATCAGAATCGCAGCGAGGATCACCCTAATTGAATCGCTCATGGATGGACAAGCCGACTATGAGGTATAATCAAACGCTCAGTGCAAAGCTTGGAGCATTGAGCCACGTGCTACGGCGTCTCTCGGACACGTATTAGGGAGCGAGCGCCTCACACCTCTTGTGCGACCGTTGACCTCCAACGAAGCCTACGTCTTAGCACTTCTTCTGGGCAGTGGGATCGAGGAGTCAGAGAGGTCTCGGGTCAGTCGCTCGGGTCTACCGCGGGCAACGTATCAGAGCATTCGTCGTCGTGCCTACGCTGCAGGATGGTTGCTTGATCGATTCGTCCCCGCGCCGACCACCCTGGGGCGAACGGCGGCGCTCTTTGTCGTGGCCCATCCTTTTGCTGACAAAGCAAGAGTGGCGTTTCGCACATTCCTGAGCCCTCCCTCTTGGCAGGGTGAGCCCACCTCGGCTATCGGGACAGGGCCAGCACCTCCACGAGGGGGCGGGTAATTTTCGCAAGATGCTGGGTTCCCCCGCACCTCGAGGAAATCTCCTCCCGCCACAGTTCCCTCCTCAGCGCGGACACCGCGTCCACGAACGAGGGCCGCTCCTTCTTCGGATACCACGGGAGCTTCGGGACCTTGGGCTTCGGCCCCTGGGTCTCGAGATACCATGTCCAGATCATCGAGTAGAGCCAGAAGGCGAGGGAGGCGGCCCGCTCCGGGCCCACCCCCTTCCAGGTCTGTGGCTCCTCTCCACCCAGCGACTGCTTCGAACTCCGGAACGTATCTTCCACGGGCCAGCGTCCGAAATAGTGGCTCACCACCGCCCCGGGGGCCATCGCCAGGTCCGTGGTGAAGAACACGTCGTCCTTCTCCCGCCCCCTCGGGTCCCGGGAGACCACCACCCGGACCGGCCGGTCCGGGCAGACATGGTACCAGAGGGCGTCCCGGGAGAGCAGGAGGCGCTGGGCCATCCTCCCCCGTCGGTCCACCCAGGCCCGCTTCCACCCCTTCTTCGTCCTCTTCGCCCATGTCTTCGGGGTGGGGAGGCGCCTCCCCTTCTTCCGAGGTCTCCCCACGCGCCCCGGGCGGCGGGGCGGAGGGAGGGCGTAGAGCGCCGCGTCCTTCCGCATCCGAGAGGTGACCTCGGTGCGCGGGAGCTTCCAACCCGCGAGCGGAGCGTAGGCCCCGTCGGCGATGAGGTGGAACGTGCGGTCCGGGAAGAGGCCGGCCAGCTTCTGGACCATCTGGGCGACGAGGACCAAGTGGCTGACGCCGCCCTTGCGGTAGAGGCGGACGTCCAGGGGAAGGGCGAGGGGCTCCCCTCCCCAGGGAGGTCGGACGCGAAGGGCCAGGGGGACGAGGTTGAGGCCCCGGTCGTAGACCACGCTCTTGCCCCCGGAGCGCACAGCATCGCGGAAGACCCCGGCGCCCTCGATCTTGCGCCCCGGGCGATGGAAGAGGGTGTCGTCGGTGAGGAGGTCGATCCTCCCCTCGGGGGCGAAGAGGCGCACGAGGAGCAGGGCGGTGAGGGTCCAGAGCTCTTCCAAGGACCAGGAGGCGCACCGTACGAGGCGGTGGTAGGCGTCGTGGGGACGTCGCGAGACCAGGCCTCCTCCGCGCATCATCCCGGTAACGGTCCGCCGCACCGGACAGACGACCCAGGAGGTGGCGAGCTCCCGGAAGATGGCGAAGCCCGGGGCTGTGAAGACCGGGGCGAAGAGGGCGAGGAGATCCCTCCAGCCCTCGCCCTTGGGGCGAAGGTTCCACTGGACCGGCGAGTTCTTGAGGGTGGGCGGTGCAGAGAGGGTCGCAGCTTCACGGCTGCCCCCGCGGCGGTGTTGCTTCACATCGGCAGCGTCGCGGGGTGACTATCAAACCGCGGGGTTCCACTCGAACCCCCGGTCCCCCCTCTCGGTCAGCTACGCCGCGCTCAGGACGGGATCAAAATGTGCGAAAGCCCACATTATCTATTGGGGGCAGAACTCGGGCCCGGCAGCTGGCGATCTTGAGGAATTGGGTTGGGTTTGGTCTGCTCCAGGTCACAGTTTCTCCCCAACTGGGACAAGGCGGCCACCTATGCGGAAGCGTCATTCCGCGCCAACCCGGAGAGAGAAGCACGGCATCGCACGTCGGGACGTCCGTGCTCACGAGTGAACGCGGCCGAAGTGAATGGATCGTGTGTGGGGTGTCGCGGGCACGTTTGGTCATATACTCCAGTTCGCGTTCGCCTATTGTGCCAGAAAGCCAACTCCACCGCGGGGCCAAAGCCGCAGCGTGCGGGTGCGGCCCCGACGTCGAAATGGAAGCTCGACTCTCGACGAAACAGAGGTTGGACTGTCTTGATCGCACCCAAGGGGTGTGCGCCGAGGTCGAGCAGCGCCCTGACCGCATTCCGTACGCGATTCAGAAGCTTGGCCAGGCGATGAAGGAGGGGCTCTGCGACAAGCCGAGAATGCTGGTC
>JAKBKR010000147.1 GCA_021832495.1 bacterium
ATCTCCACCGGCGGGGCCGGTTCCGGGGCCGGCTCGGGTTCTGGCTCCGGGGCCGGCTCGGGCTCCGGGACCCGCTTCGGCGGCGGGGCTCGGGGAATTTCACGGGACGGGGGCGCGGGGGGTGCCTCCGGCGCGGGATTGGAGACCAACTCCTCCGGCGATTTGAGATCGGGGTCGGAGTGGTACTTTCGACGCCACTCCGCAAGGGTCAATCTCTCGCCGGTCTCGGGGATGATGAAGTGGGTGTATCCCCTCAGGTGTTCCGGCACCGGGGCGTTCAGCACGGGGTCCACGTTCGTCACCTCGACGTTCTGCGGGGGGAGTTGGGGGAAGTTGGGGCCGGCGGGCTGGCCGGAGGCCACGGCTCCGGCTCCCGGTATCTGGCGGTTGGGGATGATGCGCGACACCATCTCCACCCCGTTGGAGGCGATCTCGGAGATTCCATTGATTAGCTCCCGGGCCTTGTCCAAATCGGACTTCTCGCCCGCGCTCTTCGCGGCGTTCGGGTCGGGGCCGAACCCGGTGATCCCACGGAGCGCGGAAGCGGCCTCCTTGATTTCGGCCATCTGCTTCGCCATCGCCACCACTTGGGCGGCGGCGGTGGTCTCCTTGGGAGCGGCCTTCAGCTCGGCAATTTCCTCCCGCAAGGCCTCCACGGTTTGCCGCCATTGTTCGTCGCGGGCCTTGGCCTCCTCCTCGCGCTTGCGCTCCTGATCCTGCCGCTTCTGCTCCTCGGCACTGATCTTCAGGTTTTGGATTTCCTCGGTGAGCTTCAGCGTCCCCGCCGAACTCTCGCTGATCTGCTTGGTGATTTCCGCCATCCGCTCCTTAATCAGTGCGTCCACCTGCTTCTGCGATTCTTCGTCGTTGCCCCCGCCGAACATCCGCGGGAGCCCGCGAATGAGTTGCGCTTTGGCCGCCATATTGAACAGCCGGTCCATGTCGAGATCGTCCGACTTCTTCTCCGGCGGCTTTTCGTCGGCGGACAGGCTCTTGAGGAGCTTGATTTGGAGCTGCTGGGCCACGATTTTGTCCAAGTCGAGCCCGGGGCTCGCGCCGCCGACTCCGCGTTCCTGCAGCTCCCGTCGTGTCGCCAGAATCCGCTCCACGGCGGGGCTCAAGACGCTTTGCCGCGGGGCTTCCTCCGAGGTCAGCCGGCGCACCACCTCGCCGACGGACACTCCGTTGGACTCGGCCAACCGCTGAAGCCTCGCCTTCGTCTCCTCGTCGATAGTTACGCCCGTGGGCTGCCCCTTTTCTGCCATCATCCACCGTTTGGAACGTCCGCGCTAAGCGATGCCGCACGCATGAGTGCGTCCACCACGCCTTCGGGCATGGGGCTCCCCGCCATCACCGATGCGGTGACGCGGTCCAAGACCATCTGAAATTGCCGCTCCCGTATGGCCGCCGGCTCGAAGTGCCGGGCCACCTCCTCAAGGATTTCGGACAGCTCCGAAATGGTGTTCTCCATCTCCCCCACGCGGTCGCGGTAGGACCACCAGAACTTGAGGGCGTTGGCGACCATCTCGGGAGAGCCCGCGCTCTCATATTGGAGTCCATGCTCGACGAACCACTTGCGGATGACCTCCCCGGTGCTGAGACTCTCGGTGGCTTCTTGGATGGCCCGCGCCGCGATATTGGACACCGCGACTCCGCCCGCCTCCTTGGCGGCCTCGACCGCCCACGTTTCGGGGTTCGCGTCCGCCTCCTTGGCGGCCCGGACCTTCCGCTGAGCCAGCGGGGGAGCTTTGGATTCGGATGCCGCGGGCCGACCGGCCCACGCCTTCCGACGGGCTCGGACAATCGCCTCCTTGTCCACGCCGAGGTCCTTGGCGATCTGGCGGTTCCCGGCCTCCGGGTGTTCGGTGAGATAACGGACTACCCGTTCCTCGATGGGGATGCCCTCTTCGTTCCACGGCTGGGAGGGGTCGATCGTTTCCGGCTCCAGCAAGCCGGGCGATTCGTCGATGGGGTCCCCGATGTCCCGTGCCACGACTTCGCGCATTAGACTCCGCTTAATAAGTGTGTTCATTCGGCCCCCCAGCCTAATGCCGGCGTACCGGATGATTGATGACCGAAAACGAGGCGACCGAGAATGAGACACCGACGAGCGAGCGAATCCGCTGGGTCCGCTACGCTGCCGACTGCGCGGAAAGGGTCCTACACCTCGCTGGCCCACAGCGGCCCGACGCCGAGGCCGCCATTCAGGCCGCGAGGGCGTGGGCGGACGATCCGACCGGGGAACGGCGGGAGACGTGCAGAGAGACTGCTGATCGCGCCTACCTCGGCGCCACCCTTACCGCCTCTCTTTCCCTCATTTTCGGCAACCGTGCCGTCAAAGCGATCCAAAGCACCGCCGCTTTCTCCGCCGCCCTTGCCGCGAAGGCAGCCGTTTGCGGTGACGCCACCACCTTCGCCGCCCACGCAGTCGACGCCGCTATCGATGCCGCCCACGACGCGGGGTCCGCCCCGGGTGCCGAGCAGGCGTGGCAGGCAGAACGGCGGAAGTTCTACGGGCTTGGACCCTAATGCCGGCGCTAACTAAGGTCACGAACATGGCCGAAACCGAGAACAACAGCGAGACCGTCACGATGGAGCGGACCGGCTGCCTTTGGCTCTGGCATGGAGGGCCGCGGGTAGTCAAGGCGAGGGAAACGTGGGTGGTGAAGTACCGCCGCCCCGGAGCCGTTGCCGATGTGCGAGACGCCGCAATCGGCTACGGGTTCGATCTGCCGAAGGGGACCCCGCCCGAATGCGTCTTCCCGTTGGAGGGGGACGAATGAGCGGACCCTCCGTCCTCGGCGGGGACGGCGGGGTTTCTACCCGCGCCTGTTCCGCCTACTCGTACGAGGTCCGCGACGACACCGTAGAGGTCCTGTTCGACGGAATCCTCGGATACTCCCCGAAGCTCCAATGGGTGGATGGGAACCCGGTGGTGCTGACTCCCGGCTTGCTGGGCCAGTGGCTGATGGAGTTCGCCGCGACCCCGACGGCGACGACCCGCCCCTCGTGGCGGGTCCACGTGACGCTGACCGACTACGCGAGGGTCGGGAGGGCCACGGATGCCACCTCCGCCCTGACGACCGTCCGAATCCCCGCCCTCCTGCTTTTGCGGTACGATGCCGAGAGCCGGATCTCCCTCCCGGTGCCCGGCTACCCCAATTGGACCGGGGGCGACGGCGAATCCGGGTGGGTTCTCATGCGGCCGGCCCGCGTTCCGGGTATGGACCCGCCGGACGTTCAGATCGTCCTGCCGGACCCCTCCCCGCTAATGTTGGCGCTGACTATGGATGTCCGCCTTGTAACCGGACCGAAACAGGAGAGAGCGAAAATATGAGTGCGAACGGAGCAGCCGTGAGGATTTTGGACCGAGAACAAACGTGCGAGTTGTGCCACGGGATAATGCCGGCCGGGACGCCGTTGACGTGGCCCAACACCCCGACCGCGAGGGAACACCCGGATTACGCGACGTGGGATACCGTAAACCGGCGATGGACGCACGCGGGCGACGAAGCGTGCGGGAAGCTCCTCGGCGGGTTCACGCCGGCCAACCAACTCCCCAGAACGGCGGCCCCCCCGCAGTCGACGCTCGACAACACGCCGCCGGCCCCGACCCCAGCCCAAACTACGGCGGTGGTGCCGGCCGCGGAGACGGCCCCGGCCGTCGCGACCACGCCGACCCTGCCGTCCCTGACCTCGGAGCAAATCGCCATCCTCCGGGGCGGGGGGCGGTTCCCCCGCGACGCCAGCCCCGACGAAATCCGGTTCGGCCTTACCGTGGCGGACCAGATCGGTCTCAATGTCTGGGCCGGTCAGGTCAAGTTCATCCGGTTCCGCGCCGGTGAGCCAATGGTCCCCTACCTCGGAATCGACGCCTACCGGGCGCTGGCGGAGCGGAGCGGCCACTATCAGGGACGCGAAATCAAGGTGGTGTGGGACGAGAGTGTCAAAGATCATCCGATTCGGGCCATCGCCACCGTCTATCGTGACGACCGCCAGCACCCCACGGTCGAGGAGGTCGAGTGGTCGGAGGCGGTTCGGTACTCCGCCAAAGGGGAGCCGACCCAGCCGTGGCAGAACATGCCTGTGACAATGCTCCGCAAGGCCGCCGAGGAGCGGGCTCTCCGGGCCGCGTTCCCGCTACAGCTCTCCGGGGTGTACGGCGATGCCGAGGTGCCCGGTGACTGAGTGCCCCCGGTGCCGCGCCGCCTCCCGGGACCACATCGCCATCACCGAGTCGGATTGGTACCTCCGACTCGGAACCCCGGAGGCCAACGACTGGGTCGAGGAGGTACTCGACCGGCTGGACGCCGTACGAAACGACCACCGGAACCACCCGGAGTAGGGTATGCGACGCCCCATCATCCTGACGCGAGCCCTCGCCGAACTACTGGCGGGAGAGACCCACGAGCGCGTGATCGACTCCGCCGCCGCGGCCCTCGCCGACACGGCCCACGCCGCGAATGCCAAACACGAAGAACGGCGGCGCCGGCTCCAACGCCGCCGGGCGACTCGCGGCCCCTAATGCCGGCGCTACGGAGGAGTGATGAACGCGAACGAGGCGGCAAAGGGCAAGACCAGGGCGGAACGAATCGCGAGGGCCAAAGCGTGTTTGGACGAAGCCTCCCGCATCTTGAACGACGCCATCGCGTTAGTGGACGACGCATGGGATGAGTTGTTCGAGGCGGGAGAATCGGAGGTGGGGGAATGAACGCTCACGGGACGGGAAATAGACTGACCGACGAGGAACGTGCCGCGGCCCTCAAGATCGCCGATCTACTGATTGAAGGTTTTGGGTGGAACGCCACTCCGCAGGGCGGCGCTTATTGGAATGAGGTTTTTCATGCGCTACGGCTACTCGCGGTCGGGAGTCCGGAGGCGGGGGAATGAGCGAGCCCCATCCCTGCCTGATCTGCGGGCGCGAATGGCAAGTCCACAGCATGGTGACAAAACACACGTTCCTCGAATACGGGTACTATCGGACGAGCGCGTGGTGGGACCTTTACAGGTTGATTCTCGAACGGCAGGGACTGACGGTCCCTTGGCGCCCGGTGTGCCGCAATACCCCCCGGCAGCCTCCGACCCCATCAACACGACGGGGAATGTCGTCCGACGGAGGCCAACCCGTGACCGACTTTAAGATGAAGGCGGAATCGATTGCTGGCGCTTTAGAACACATCGTAGCGGCCTTTTGGAGGCTGGACTACGCTCTTGAGGACAGGGCCCGATGGGGGCCGGAGGGCGCCTTTGAGGACAGGGCGTATTTGCGGGTTAAGTGCGCTATTGACGACTTAGCCGTAGCCCGAGACGCACTAATTAAGGTCCTTGCTCAGGAGGCGAAGCCGTGACCCCCCTTTCCCCTCCCTCTCCGCCCGAAGCCCAATTGGGACGCGCCTTCGTCATGCGGCCGCGCTCATCCCGTCGGCCGTGCGCGTCCCGGGGCCCATTCGGGCGGAGGAAACCCTTTCTTCAAAGTCCATGAGCGGACCAAGCGGTAAGACCGCAGCGAACGCCGCGAGCGAGACCACATCTCACACTTGGGGGGCGCACGAAACCCAACGAGGAGCTCCGCGCATGAACGCCGCCGAACGGCGAGCGGCCGCGTGGCAGGCCTACTTGACCGCGCGGAAGGCCCACGAGGCCGTGTTGAAGGCCTACGTCGCGCGGCAGGAGGCCGAGGCGGCTCTCGATAAAGCCAATGCGGCCCTCGACGAAGCCCGAGAGGCGTTCCATCGCGCTTTGGTGGAGGCGGGGGAATGACCGAGCCCGACCCGTGCGCCCGTTGCGGGCACGACGCCTACTGGGACCACCCGGCCGGCGTGCCGGTCGATTACCTGCTGGGCGAGGTTCCGTGCGCGGTCGGTGGGTGCCGGTGCGTC
>JAKBKR010000148.1 GCA_021832495.1 bacterium
CGTTGGATCGAGGACCGTTACGTGCCCTCCCCCGCTTGGCTCGGGTATCCGTTGGTCGGCTTCGGCCTTTCCCGTCCGTTGGCAGACCACCAAGACGAGTACCTCCGCGCAGCCGCTTCGTTCCCGGGAGCCGTGACCTTGTGGGTGACGGCCGGTTGTGCCTTCGGGATGTTCTACCTTCGGGACGGGACAGAAGGGGATCGAGTTGCCGCCGCTTGGAGCGACCCCACGCGGGTGAGCGACGCGACATTCGTTATGGCGGACCCTCTCCATGGGGAGGTCCCGGTCTTCTTCGATTACGAGGGGCTCTGGTCTCACTTGTGTGGCCGAATGGGGACCACAGGGTACCCGCGGGGACCCCCGGTGGGTGAGGCACCACTACCCCTCTCCTCGCAAGAGTTTGCCCGGAGCCTGTTGCAAGAAGTGGGTTTTCTGGTCCGGGGCAACGAACCCGTCTATCTCCACCGGACGATCGGTCTCCGGAGGTCCCAACAGGTCCTCTTCGACAAGGGATACCTGTCCCGCCGTGTGGTGCTTGGACCCGGTCGTACACCGCCGTATGAGGGCCGGGATGTGAACCGACTGCTCTTCGTCAGCGGAACCACTCAATCGCTTTTCTCGCCATCCGCCTTCTTATCCACCCTCGCCGGAGGAGCCCGGGTCTTCCCCTATCTCCTTGCCGGAGGGCGTGGAAAATGCTTGGTCGCATTCCTAGGCCAGGCAGAGGCACCCCCCCAGAGTGAATCCGCGGCCGCATTCTCGAGCCGGTTGTTACCCGCCCTTCGATCCCAGCTCAGCGACATCAAGGTCTTTCAGGGTGAAATCGCCAGTTTTGTGCCATGGCTGCACCATGCGTACGACAGGCTCGTCCCAGCCAATTCAGGACAACGGTCCCGATGACGGCAGGGGGCGTGAAGTCATTCGCGCTTGCCGGGCAATGGGCCCCGGGTACATTTGGACATGCTGGGGACTCACCAGGTCCTCCGTGAGCTTTCCCGTCGTCGCAAAGCGGTAGAGGGCCGCGGTCAAGACTCCTTCGGCCGCGCCCCCAAGGAGGAGCATGAACACGAAGACAGCCGCTGCGATCGAGATGAGTAGGACCCCGAGCGCCATGGAACCAGAGAACAACAGGATGAGGCCATAGACACCGAGGAAAATGGCCCCGATGGTGGGCAACGCGACAATCACTCCCAGCGCCAGGTTCGAAACGAAGTTCCGGCCAAAGTTGTGGATGTACAAGGTGGCCGAGCGCTTCAGGGACCCCCACGCCCCATCCTGTTCGTAGAGCAGTACGGGAATGATGAAGTATGTCGCCAGAGACCACGTGGCACCGGCGGCGATCCCAATGATCATGCCGCCAATCCCGCGGATCCTACTTGAGATGGCTTGGATGAGGAGTCCCACGACACCGGAAATGATGGCCCATGCGAACAACTTCTTCCAATGGGCGCTAGCGATGGCAAGCCCATCCCGGACCGTCGCCTGCTGACCGTTGAGCTTCATGGTGGCAGCCCCCACGAGAGCCGCGGTGAAGTAAACCCCGTTGAACCAGAGTAGGACGTACATCACTATCACAAGGATGATCATGGTCACGTAGAAGGGGGTGCCTGTGATGGGCTGGAAGAGGAAGAGCGTTAGGATGCCACCCCCAAGCATCACGAGGATCCCAAGGAATGCGGCTGCGGCAAGGGCCGGGAAGGCCAAAAGCGCAGTATCTTCTCGGATCACTCGGAAGGCAGTCTTGGTGAGGGTCCAAGAGTCACGGAAGGTGCCGGCCATCACCCGGAAAACCAGAAACTGTTCTAAAGCCTTTCTTGTCAGACCCTGTCAGGGTGTCCGTCGGAGGTCCCGCCAAGAGAGCCGGAGGTTCTTCGCCGCGGCCACCTCATCCACCCGACCGACAGCGAGTCTCCGTGGAGCGGCGTGGATGTTCTCATCAGTATCCTTTATCGATCGTTCCATGGCGGAATAGTACGCGTCCAGCGAGTATTTCGACTCGGTCTCGGGGGGTTCGACCATGAGGGACTCTTCGACGAGCGATGGGAAGTAGACCGTAGGGGCATGGACACCCTCGTCCAGCAGCCGCTTTGCCAAGTCGAGCGTGCGCAGCCCTCGTTCTCGCAGGGGCAATCCAGAAAGCAAGAACTCGTGTTTCACGAGCGGTTTGAACGGTCGGGGGAGAAGCTTTCCGAGACGATGGGCGAGATAGTTCGAGTTGAGAACGGAACGTTCGGAAACCCGGCGCAGCCCGTCCTCCCCATGGGCCATGATGAACGCGAATGCGCGTAGGTCCATGCCAACGTTGCCATAGAAGGAGCGCACCTTACCGATGGAATCCGGATGGTCGTAGGACCATCGGAACTTTCGTCCCTCCTTGACCAACCGGGGAACCGGGAGGAATCCGGTCAAGGCGTCTGTGACGCATAGCGCCGCCGCCCCGGGGCCGCCACCACCGTGGGGGGTCGAGAACGTCTTGTGAAGGTTGAGGTGCGCTATATCGAAACCCATCTTGCCTGGGTTCGTCTTGCCAAGGATGGCGTTCATATTGGCCCCGTCGTAATACAGGAGGGCTCCCTGGGCGTGGACTCGGTCGGCGATCTCTAGCACCTCCTCTTCGAAGAGCCCCGCGGTATTGGGGTTGGTCAACATGAAGACCGCCGTGCGGGGGGAAATGGCATCGGAGAGCGCTCGAAGGTCGACGCAACCATCCTTGGAGGGGATCTCCCGGGGGGCAAACCCCGCCATGCTCGAGGACGCCGGGTTGGTTCCATGGGCGGTCTCGGGCAGGATCACCTCGGTACGGGGGTCCCCCTTCTTGTGGAAGTAGGCCCGGGCCACAAGAAGTCCGGTGAACTCACCGTGCGCTCCGGCCGCTGGCTGCAGGGAGACATTGGGCAGGCCCGTGATCTTCCCGAGAGCTTCCTCGAGCCGATAAAGCATCTCGAGGGTTCCCTGGACCGTCGACACGGGTTGGGCCGGGTGGGCGGCGGTCATTGAGAGGTCCCGGGCCAAGACCTCGCCGACCCGGGGATTGTACTTCATCGTGCAAGAACCGAGGGGGTATATCCCAGTCTCGATGGAGAAGTTCATCTGGGAGAGTCGGGTGAAGTGGCGGGAGAGTTCGAGCTCTGTGGGCTCGGGCCATCGGAACGGGGTCTTGCGGAGCAGCGGCTCGGGGATGCCCTGGATCGGGTCAACCTTGCTCTCGATCGGGGTGCGAATCTCCCACAAGAGGGGTTCATCCCATCGGGCTTGATGGAACGCCATTACGCACCTCCGAACGCCCGGGCTGCGGACGCGTACCGGGCAATGGCCTTGGCATCGATCTCTGGCCCCGCCGTGGCCAGGAAGGCGTTGAGGCGGGGGTGAGGGGCCACCGGACGAGGATCATCCAAGGGGACCCCGGCAAAGATCTTGCGCTCCAACATGGCGGAAAGGAACTGGTCCACGGTAGCGCCTTCGACCCCGATGGCCACGTCGAACAGGTAGGGCGTCTTGAACCGGGGCACCTGAAGGTGTCGGGTGCCCTGAAGCGCGGTAACCAGAGATCCGACCGTCGCATGCTGAGCTTCGGCCAATCGTCGGAGCCCGCGTGGACCCATTGCTGTCGCATAGGCGAGGAAGGCGAGCGCCATCAAGGAGTGGTTCGTGCACACGTTCGAGGTTGCGCGAGAGCGACGGATATGTTGCTCCCGGGTCCCCAGGGTCAGGGTGAAGGCTCGGCGCCCGTCGGCGTCTTGCGTGACACCGACAAGCCGTCCGGGCAATTGACGGACGGCCGAGAGCCTCGCCGCGAGAAGTCCGAGGTGAGGACCACCATACGATAGGGGAAGCCCAAAGCCCTGACCCTCGCCCGCGACGATATCGGCACCCCAAGACCCAGGAGGCTCGAGGAGTGATAGGGACATAGGGTCCGCATAGACTACCAGCGGTACTTCCCCCAGCGTGGATTTGAGGGAAGGTAGTCGGGCATCTAACAGACCGAAAGAGTCCGGGATCTCGACCACCACGGCGGCCACGTCCTTCCGGGCCTCCCGGGCGATGAAATCAATGTCAAGGAGACCGGTCGTCGGGTCCCATGGGATGTCGACCAGTTCGACCCCGGCCCCGTGTGAATAGTTCTCGATGACGCTGCGACGTTCCCAGTTCAGCGAACCCGGGACCAAGACCCGCTTTCCCGGGTGGAGACGGAGCGCCATGAGCACTCCCTCGGCCAGGGCCGTTGCCCCATCGTAGAGGGAGGCATTCGCCACCTCCAAATTGGAAAGCTCCACCCAGAGGGACTGGAACTCGAACATGGCTTGGAGCGTGCCCTGGCTCGCCTCGGGTTGGTATGGGGTGTATGAGGTGTAGTACTCGGAGCGTTGAAGGAGACCATCGACAACCGCCGGGGTGTACCTTGTATAGACTCCGCCGCCTAGGAAACTATCGAAGCCGGAAACCGGCCTGTTCTTGGAGAGGATACCGCGGACCAAGTCCACGAGCGCGGGCTCTTCCATCGAAGGCTTGAGCCCGATCCGGCCCATACGGGCCTTCTTCGGGATGTCCCGGAAGAGATCTTCGACGGACCCGATGCCGAGCTCAGCGAGCATCTCACGGTCTTCCCATTCTGGTGGGACCCAGTTCACCATGCCACGCACCCGAGCGAGGAAGCTAGTCGAGCCGAAGATAATCCTTTCGCCGCGGGGTTGCGCGAAGTCTTATATCCATCCACGGGACTTCACCTGCGATGACCAAGGGTATAGTGCTCATGTCCGGCGGGATCGATTCCCCGGTGGCGGCCGACATGATGCTCGCCTTGGGTCATGAACTCGTGGCCGTGCACATGGACAACCGCCCGTTCACCGACGACAGTCCGTTGGAGAAGGTGCGCGACCACGTGAAGCTTCTCGAATCCCGCCACTCTACGAAAATCCCCCTTTTCGTGGTCCCGCATGGACCGACCCAGATCAATCTCATGCGGAACACGGACCGGCACTTCGGGTGTGTGCTCTGCCGGCGCTTCATGTGGCGATCGGCCGCGGCCGTGGCCGAACGTGAGGGGGCCCGATTCCTGGTCACGGGCGAATCCTTGGGTCAGGTGGCGAGCCAGACACTGGAGAACATGCGGAGCGCGACCGCCTCGGTACGGGTCCCCATGGTACGACCCCTGATCGGTCTCGACAAGCGGGAGATCGAGGAGAAGGCGAAGGCCATCGGTGCGTACGAGATTTCCATCCGACCAGGCATCTGCTGCCAGGCGGTCCCCGACAAGCCAGCGACCCGTTCGGACCTGATCCGAATCGCGACCGAGGAATCTAAGATCGACGTGGGACGGATGCTCGAGGATGCGCTCCGCAAGACCATCGTGATGTAGAGCGTGCCCACCCCGATGGACGATCTCGGTTATCGGGCGCTCCGCCTGTGCTCCGGAAAAGGTTCGTACGAAGCGATACCGACCCGAAAGCAGCGACTGGCGCTCGGCCAGTTGCGCGATGCGATGGAGCGGATCGGCCGGCCCGTCCTGGATGCCCGGGTGATGCTCATCCTCGGCGGGAGCCCGGAGGTCACCATCCTCGAAGATGGTCGCATCCTCATCAAGACTCGTTCCGAGGACGAGGCCCGGACCGAGATGGGGCGTCTGATCCCCTTCCTTCGCGAAGCGGTGCGCCATCGTACCTGAGGTCCTCCGGTGTCGGTGGCTGGACCCGGTTCCATTCTTCCAAGTAAGAGTTATCTACGGACCCAGCCTCCTACACGCGGATGGAAGAAGTCTGGGTCGCCGGGGCTGCCATGAACCGCTTCGGGAAAGTGCCAGGGATGGGAAGGGAGATGGCTTCCA
>JAKBKR010000149.1 GCA_021832495.1 bacterium
GGCAGTTGACTGGAACCTCCGGGAGACCGACGCCTTCCTCCGGGGGATCCACAATCCCCCCGTTCACCTCGAAGGATACAATCTGTGGAACGGTGTCCCCCGAGAAGCCGTGACAACGTTCCTCAGGCGGTTCCGCACTCACCCTCATGCCACCGACGTGGACAGCCGCATCTTGGCGAGCTTCATTGACCAGCAAAGCGGGACAGACAACCTGCGTGCCTGGTCGGTAGCTCTCCTTGACCGCAGGGTCTCCTCGCCCGATGACGAGGACCAGAAGGAATCGACCGCATCCGAGGTCCAGATCTCCCTCGGCGGCTGTGATGTGACGACAACGCGACGTTCGCCGAGGCGCAACTTCCCCCGCGAGAAGGTGACGATAAGACGCCTAGTCAGTCCTCGGCATGAAGCGCTCGACATAACAGACGACGAGTGGGACCGAGCCGAGGCTCGGAGGCGCGACGCGTCCATGCCCATTCCGGACAGGAAGTCCTCCAGCGTCGCGCAGTTTGCGAGGGAGGCCCGTCCGAAGGACCGTGGCTTGATGCTCATCTATCCCCTGAATCCGAGACACATGGAGCTCACGGTCCGCGACCCCGATTGGAAGGGCCGGGTACGGGACCCCCAGTTCGAACTGTCCAATCCGGTGATCGGACTCGCATTGAGCTTCCCCGGAAGTGCCGACACGATTCCGCTTCGGTACACGGTAAACCCTGTGTGGCTGGAACAGGAGCGTGGTGGAGATTGAGCACGCCGAGGTACTCCGAGGTGTGGCACGAACTGGACAGGGAGGCCTCGGCCGCGGCGGGGCCCGCGCTCGTGCGGCGGTTGGTCGAGGCCGGCGCGGAGGCCGAACTCCACTTGGCGGTAGGCGTCCCCGGAGGGAGGCGCTACCTCATGGTGAGGATGCCCGATGATTGGGACGGCGACACGGCCGGCTTTCCTCGGTGGAGAGGGGCCCGGATAGGCCCCTTCCAAGGATCGGAGCGGCCCTCCCCGCACCAGTTCTTGGTCGTCGAGCAGGGCGAAGACAGCCCGCGCGAAGTCTTCGAGGTGCTGGTCGCCGACGTTGCCGACGCCGTCATCAACCGCGGTACCGGGGAGGGGGTGCCCACCGTTATCACCGGACGCCTAGACCGCTGGAAGACCTTCTTCGAAGTACGGGGCCTCGTGGGCCTGAGTCCCGAGTCGCAGCAGGGGCTCTTCGGAGAGCTCTGGTTCCTGCGAGAACACCTCCTGCCAAAGGCGGGCCCCTTTTCTGCGGTATCCGCTTGGGACGTCTCGCACAGGGCCCTCCATGACTTCCAATTCTCCCGACACGCCTTCGAGGTGAAGACCTCGGCGGCGAAGCAGCACCAACGAGTCCACATTGCCAGCGAGCGCCAGCTGGACACTACCGGTCTCGATTCCCTCCATCTTGTCGTGATCTCCCTCTCCATCGTCCAAGGCGGAGGAGAAACCCTACCCGAGATGGTGGCCTCGTTCCGTGCCCTTCTCTCGGGGATCCCGCCGACGGGCCGTCTCTTCGAGGACAAGCTGTTTGATGAGGGATACACGGACGCCCAAGCGGACCTCTACAGGTCCGGCTACGCATTCCGAAACGTTCGCGTCTACAAGGTGAGCCCCGACTTTCCCCGGATCCTTGAGGGCGATCTCAAGCCCGGCGTGGGAGACGTGTCCTACTCGGTCATGCTGTCGACGTGCGAACCCTTCAGGTCGAAGCTTGAGGAGGCCCTTGGCGTGATCGGTTCCGCAGGGCCGAGCCCATGAAGGTGGAGGAGTGGGGTGCCGACTTCCTGAACGACGTCCTTGCCCAAGCGGGAGCGCGCGAGGACGGCGAATTCAGGGAGAACGTGTTCACCGAGGAAGCAATCGGGTATCTGGTCGACGCGGGCGAGTGCATCGACCCAGAGGTGTGCTACCACCGTGGACGTGGCATCAAGATCAACGCATGGGACCTTCATGAAGAGAGCGATTCCGTGGACCTGTTCGTGACCATCTTCGAGGCTGCCGAGCCGTGCCGGAGGGTTCCCAGATCGGAGGCGTCGGAGGCCCTGGGACGATGCCGGAGATTCTTGGAAAGGGCCATGGACGGCCTCTGGAGGGAGGTCGAGCAGTCGGCGCCGGGTTTCGTGGTCGCCCAGACTTTGAACTCATTCGCCCCGCGACTGAAGCGTGCCAAGCTCTACCTCCTGACGAACGGTTTGGTCGACCCTGAACCCTTTCCCGACGACAGGGTGGGCGGCATCGAGGTGTCCCACTACGTCTGTGACTTGGGTCTCCTCTTTCAAGCCAGTGGAAAGGGGGCAGTGAGAGAGCCCATCGAGATTGGCTCGGAGGCACTCGGCGGCGGGCTTCAATGCGTCAGGATGCCGCAGGAGAACAGTGTCTACGACTCCTACTTGGGGGTGATGCCGGGCAACATGCTCGTGGACCTCTACGACCGGTGGGGTCAGAGGATCCTAGAACAGAACGTACGTTCCTATCTCCAAGCCCGGGGTGCTGTGAACAAAGGGATTTTGGAGACCGTCAGGGCCCGCCCCGAGATGTTCCTCGCCTACAATAACGGGATCTCCACGATCGCGGAAAACGCAGTCGTGGAGTCCCAAGACGGGAGCGCCGTGATTCTGAGGGCCCTCACGAACTTCCAAGTCGTCAACGGGGCCCAAACGACGGCCACGCTTCACGACGCTCGAAAGAATCGCGGGATCGACATCACTGCGGTTCACGTCCCGTTCAAACTGACCGTTCTGAAGAACAACGGCCTGGTGGACGAGCTCGTCCCCGCGATTTCCCGTTATGCAAACACGCAGAACAAGGTCAGCCTCTCGGACTTCTCAGCCAATGACCCTTACCACGTGTCGCTGGAGCACCTCTCAAGGGTCACGTGGGTGCCAAGCGAACGGGGCAAGTCCACCACGAAGTGGTTCTACGAGAGGGCCCGCGGCGCCTACATCAATGAGCTGAACCGCGAGGGAACCGAGGCCAAGAGACGGGCATTCAGGGCGATGTACCCGAAGTCTCAGATGCTCAACAAGACCACGGTGGCAAAGTACTGGATGACGTGGGCTCGGCAACCCCACATCGTCAGCTTGGGCGCAGAAAAGAACTTCAGTCGGTTCATGGATCAGCACGCGCGGTCATCTCCCCTCGCCCCCGACGACACCTATTTCAAGCGGCTCGTGGCCAAGGCGATACTTTTCCGCGAGTGTGACCGGATCGTCGGACGGCAGGCCTACGGGGGGTACAAGGCAAACGTCGTCACCTACACCGTGGCTTGGCTCTCCTATCTGACCGGGCAGAGAGTGGACTTGGACTCGGTCTGGGAGAAGCAGGCTCCCTCGGAGGCCGTGTCCCGGGCGTTGCTGGATCTCTCCCAAGAGGTGTGGGACCACCTAAACCATCCACCGTCGAATGCCCGAAACATCAGCGAATGGGCAAAACGCGAGGCCTGCTGGGTTGCACTCCGGGAGAAGCCGCATCCGCTACCCGACTTGGAAGCCGAACTCATTGAAGTGGGACGGGATCAACCCGGCCCGTCTGGGCAGGCGGAAGGTCCCTCTTCCGTGCCACCAGAGGTCAATGAGGACATGCGGATTGTTGAGGCCAAGTCGCCGGAATGGTGGTTCGGGATGGCACGCTGGGCGGCGAGAACCGACAGTCTCCAGAAGTGGGAAAGGAGCTTGGCTTTCTCGTTGGGACGCGTGCTCCGCTCCGGGAGAAGGCCGTCACCCAAGCAGGCCCGCCAAGGTGCAAGAATCCTCCGGGAGGCCACGGACGCCGGATACAACCAAACCGTGAGTGATTCCACGTCCGAGAACGGCCCTACTTTGCCCGCCTCGAAGTGAGCAGGATTCGGCTCGCGATTCGGTCAGCTCCGCGTGAAGCGCCCAGCGAATGTTCCCAAACGGTCAGAATGCGCCAGCCGGCGTCGCTTATCCGCCGGTTCTGTCGTTCATCCCGTTTCCTGTTCTCGAGCAGCTTCCTCGACCAGAAGGCCGCATTGTCGGACGGGCACACGTAGTGCCGCCTGCAGCCATGCCAGAAGCAACCGTGGACCAAGACCACAGCGCGCAGGTCTGGAAGAACCAAGTCTACCCTTACACCGCCGACTCGCCGATACGATCGATATCGAATCCCCCTTCTACGCAGCGCATTCCGCAAAACGATCTCGGGACGAGTGTCTCGGCTTCGGATCCGGGACATCACCTCGCTCCTCTTCTCCCGAGTCCAAAGATCCGCCACGGGAGGGGCACAGGACGGGATGGCATAGCGTCACGGACGCCCTCTCAACCCCGGGCGGCCGACATTCGGCGGTGCTCGTCAGGCGCGAGATCGGGAACCGGCTCAATGCCCGTTCGATTGACGAGATGAACCGATCGACGGCGAGACAACTCCGATAGCCTCACGGAAGTCACGGTTCTTCCGCTCAGCTGTCTCTCGGAGGGCCGTCTCGGCGAGCTTCTTCAGGTCGTCCGGGACGTCCTTCCGTCCCCGCAGCGATTCGTAGAACATCAGGGCCATCTCTCGCGCGCCGTCCCAGTACTCTCGGTCGAAGCGATTCATGGAAAACCCTCCGGGGACTCGGAGTGTACGCGTCATCGCATAAGAGTCCCGAGCCCAGATCCTGAAACAGGTCCTCGGAACCCGGTTCCGCGACCTTAGCAAGCGCAGCGTGACATACGTTACGTTCGTGCGCGTCCGACCCAAATAGTTCTGCAGGCGTGATTCCCCCGGGTTCGGCGGTCGGGGCGAGCGTCAGGCGCGCCCTTCCGCGGAGCCCGCACGGACATGCAAGGCAACAAGGCGGGCGCAAAGGGAGCGGGACACCGACCGATCACCGTGGCCGCGACGGTCCTCGCGGCGCTGGCGATGGTGTTGACCGTCGCCGTTCCGACACTCCTGCCCGCTGTCACCGAGGAGCGGGTGTGGTCGGCAATCAACCTGAGCTTCGGCAGCAACCCCCTCAGCCAGCAGCTCGAGATCCAGTTCGCCCGCGTCAGCTACATCGACCAGCCCACCCAGTTCAACACCTCAGGGTTCGCCGGCGCCAGCCTCACCGGCAACGGCTCGTTCGTCACCAACTCCTCGGGCTACGGCATCCTCCAGTTCAACTCGACCACGGGCGCGAACGGGATCGCGAGTTACCCGGTTGGCGCCTTCCTCGGGGCCAACGTCTCCTACGCCTTCGTCGACCAGCGTCTCGCGCTGAACGGGACCGGGACGACTTGGAGCCTCGAACTCTCGGAGTCGAAGGTTGCCACGGCACCGCCGACCTCGGGCAACATCACGGACGCCTCGGCAGGCCCCGACCAGAACGCCCTCTGGCTCCGAGCCGCCTATGCTTCGGGCAATTACTCGTTCTCGGTCAACGACTGGGAGGAGGAGCCCGGTGGCTTCCAGACCCTCACCACGGTCGAATTCCCCTCGAACGACAAGCTCCCTCCGCTCCAGTTCTTCGAGGTCTACGTCTACGCCCAGAAGCTTGAGACGGTCGTAAGCCTCGTCAACACCACTGACGCCCAGGTCATCGGTTCCGAGACGATCCACCCGGTCCTCGACGGGAACCTCTCGAAGCTCGGCTACCTGACCGACGTCCTCTCGATGGCGTCGGGGACCGACGCCGCGATGATCCTCGACACCACCTACTTCGTCGACCACAACGCCTTCGTCAGCGCTCCCGGGGCACAGGGTGCCGCCTCGGTCCGGCCGCTCGTGGCCGGAACCTTCAGTTCGGTGAAGGCCGCGCCGTTCGACCCCGCGGTTGCGACGTACGCCAACTACACCCACGGGGCCGACGGCTCG
>JAKBKR010000001.1 GCA_021832495.1 bacterium
TCATCGCCCTAAAGTTCGCTGCCTACTTCTTCTTCGCATCCTTCGTCTTGGGAGCCGGATACCAGCCGACACCGCCTGCCGTGGCCCGCCGCATGGTGGAACTGGCCGATGTGGGGAGGGGCGACCATGTGGTCGACCTCGGGGCCGGGACCGGGGCCCTCGTTTTCCTCTCGGCGCGGAGGGGTGCCGAGGTCACGGGGGTCGAGGCGGAGCCCCTCCGGTATCTCTTCCTGCGACTCCGGCGGGCCACGAACCCCTTTCGGAGCCGGATCCACTTGGTCCGCAAAAATATGTTCGGCTTCGACCTGAAAGGGGCTACGGTGGTTCTCCTGTTCCTGTGGCCTGGTGCGATGCAGCGCCTTCAACCCAAGTTAGAGAGCGAGCTCGTGGCCGGGGCAAGGGTGGTCAGCTATTGGCATCCCGTACCGGGTTGGGTCCCGGATGTGGAGGACCCGAGGCACCGGGTTTACTACTACGTCCGAAAGCCCACGTCGATGGGTCCGGTTGGAAGGGACCGCTAGAGCCGGCGAAGCTCGATGCGGGCGTTCGCGCGGATCCCGAGGAGGTCCCGGGCGCGCCCCCGGTTCACGGCGAGCTCTAGGAGGCCAAAACTTGAACCGATGGCCCCCAGCCCTCCACTCGGGACCTCCTCGTAGGTACGGGCGATGTTCGCCCGGAAGGTCCGACCCTCGGCGGACACGGCGACCGTGCCTCCGGGGGCGCCGAAGCGTTCGGCGAACTCGCTGGTCGGGAGGTTCGTGATGAGGTTCCCGAAGTGATCGACGTGGAGCACCATCACGGAGGAACCCCCAGAGATTGGGGTCGGGCTAGGGATCCTGAGATGCATGAATTCAGTAGGGGTACCGATGTCGTGGATGGTCTTGCCCATCGCTAGGAGTGCCGCCGCCCGTGCGAAGAGGTCCCGTCCCTCGAAGGTTGGGCTCAGGGGAGCGTCCGGGGCGACCCGGTCGGGGTCCAGCCGGACCGCCCTGGGATCTCCCAAGAAATCGGCCAAGGGGGCCAAGAGACCGTTGTCGGGGCCAACGAGATGGCTCCCATCCCCGCAGGCGATGGCGAGGGGGGCCCGCCTTCCTCCTACCCCGGGATCGACGATCCCGATATGGATCGTCCGTGGAGGAAACCAAGACCCCGCATGGCGAAGGAGGAACGCGCCCTCCAGGATCTGGTGGGAACCGACCTCGTGCGTCACGTCCACGATGCGTAGGTCCGGCACTGCACGGAGGAGCACTGCCTTCATTTGGGCGGCGTAGCTCCAGCCGATGTCCGTGGTGAGCGCAACGATCGGTGGTACAGGAGGCGGTGCGGGTAGAGCGATCCCGCGAACGGGCAGAGGGGCCGATTGGGAAGTAACTTTGCGGGGTTCAGAGGCTCGGGTCGAAGGTCTGCGGGCCGGCCGCTTCACGACTTCATGATCGCCACGAGGAACAGCCCCACAGCGATGAGCGCACCCACGACCGCGGCGATCAGGATGAGCGCCGCCTCCTCCACCACGGCCAAGAGGTGTCCGGAGGTCATGTGATACTCGTATCCAGCGAACAAGCCGACGACGAGTCCGACCACGAGCAGAACGACACCGATCGTCCGGCTCTTGCCACTGCCAAAGTAGGCGGTGAAGATACCGGCAAGGATCATGAAGAGGGCGAAGACCAACGCGAGTATGATCAGGAACTCCAGGAGTCCAATGCCCTGGCAGGTCCAAGCGCTTCCGGCAACCGACGTGCAACCCGACATAGTTTCCTTCCTCCTCTAGTTCAGAACTTGATTCCCGTGAGGGTCTTGGTGTCGATGACACCCTTCACCGCCCGGATCTTGTCCACAACGACCTGTCCCAGGGCGTTGAAGTCCTCCGCTTCCACTTTGGCGATGAGGTCGTACTCTCCAAAGAGGGGGTGAAGCTCCACAATCTCCTTCACTTTGAGGAGCTCGGAGTATACTTCGTGTTCTTTGGCAGGCGCGGTACTGATCAGCACAAAACCCGTTGCCATCGGAGAACCCTTGGAGGGCCGGAGATGCCACTTTCTTTATAACTCTTCGTATGGTGGGGGTCGCCCGTCGAGTGAAATGGAGCAGGAACGCCGCCCGGACCGAGGGTCCGGCCGAGGTCGAGGACGCCCGGGCGATGGGCACCGGCACGATGACCGCCGCCGCGATGATCGAGGACGGGACGGTCGACGCCAGGATGACCGCCGCCGCGACGATCGGCGCCCTGAACGTCCCCCCCCGCTCGGACCCGAGCTGGTGAAGGAGCGGACGATCGTCCTTCCCGGGGAAGAATTGAATGCCGGAGAGTTCCAGCCCGGTCCCGGGACATATCGGGCAGACGGCCGGATCTATGCCTCCGTTGCGGGTATCCTGAGCATCCGGGCCCCCATCGTCCGGGTCATTCCCTTTTCCGGCCCTTACATCCCGCAGCACGGGGATGTGGTCATCGCCGTCGTGAAGATCATTGGACCCACCTACTGGCTCGTGGACGTGGGGGCGCCGCACTACGCCCCGCTCCATTACTCGGGTACCCCTTGGAAGATTGAATATGGGGAATGCGGGGAGTACCTGCGCCCCGGCGACGCCATCGTGGTCCGGATCGAGGCAGTCGACCAGAACCAACGCATCGGGGTCACCATGAACGGGGACGGCCTCGGCCGCATCAACGGGGGGATCATCGAGCAGATATCCCCCACCAAGGTACCCCGGGTCATCGGGAAGAGCGGGAGCATGATCCGCCTCCTTGAAACGTCGACCGGCGCCCGGATGACCGTGGGCCAGAATGGCCGGGTCTGGATCGACGGGAGCCAATCCAGCATCTACCAAGTGCGTCAAGCGCTACAGATCATCGATCGGGAGGGCCAGCGATCCGGGCTCACCGATCGCATCAAGCTCTTTTTAGAGCAATCACACTCTGCGTAAGAGAGGTAGAAAGAACATGGGAAGTGTTGGAGCAAAAGATGTCCCGGAGCTATTGGACGCGCACGGGAAGAGAATCGATGGACGGGGCCTACATGATCTGCGGCCCCTCAAGATCGAGGCGGGAGTGCTGCAGCGGGCAACCGGCAGCGCCTTCGTCGAATGGGGAGAGAACAAGGTCATGGCGGCGGTCTACGGTCCACGGGAAGTGCACCCCCGCCACATGCAACAGAACACGAAGGCCGTGGTACAGTGCCGGTACAACATGGCCTCGTTCTCGGTGGACGAGCGCAAGCGCCCCGGGCTGGACCGGCGTTCCCAGGAGATCAGCAAGGTGATCGGGGAAGCCCTCGAGTCCGTCCTCTTTGTGGAGGAGTTCCCCAAGACATCCATCGGGATCTACATCGAGGTACTGCAGGCGAACGCCGGAACTCGCTGCGCCGGACTTGTGGCCGCGAGCGTGGCCCTCGCCGATGCCGGGATTCCCATGAGCGACCTCGTGCCCGCGGTCGCCGTGGGGAAGATCGCCGGGAAACTGGCCCTCGACCTCCGCAAGGAGGAGGACAACTACGGCGAGTCGGACGTGCCAATGGCCCTCGTGCCCCGCAGTGGCCGGCTGGTGCTCCTCCAGATGGAGGGACACATGACCCGCGACGAGCTCAAGACCGCCATGGACATGGGGGTCAAGGGCTGTGAGAAGATCTACGAGATCCAGAAGGCCGCGCTCCGGAACCGGTACTCCCTGGGAGGGAACGGAGGAGGTGAGGCCCAATGACGAATGAGGTCACGACCGAGATCCTCGCCACGCACGTCCTCGATCTCGCCAAGGCCGGAAAGCGTCTGGACGGGCGAGGGTTAGACGAGCTCCGGCCGGTGCGCATCACCCCTGGCTACGTGACGAGCGCCGATGGCAGCGCCCTCGTCGAGCTTGGCGACACCAAGGTCCTCTGTGGGGTCAAGCTCGAGCCCGGGACCCCCTTCCCGGATACCCCCAACGCCGGGGTGCTCACCACTAACGCGGAGATCGTGCCACTTTCTTCCCCGGAATACGAGCCGGGACCCCCCAGCATCCAGAGCATCGAGCTTTCCCGCGTCGTCGACCGGGCCATCCGGGCCGCAGAAGCGATCGACTTGGCCAAGCTTTGCGTCACCCCGGGGGAGAAGTGCTGGACCTGCTTCGTCGACCTCCATGTCTTGGACGACTCCGGCAACCTTACCGATGCGGCCTTGCTCGCCGCCATGTCGGCCCTGAAGAACGCGAAGCTCCCGGGGGAGCGGTTCGAGATCGGACCCACCGTCCCGCTCGAGGTCAACCATCTCCCCATCGAGACGACCTTCGTGCGTATCGGGGATGCCCTGATCGTGGACCCGACCTGCGAGGAGGAGGACACCTGCCAGGGGCGCCTCACGATCGCGACCGATGAGGCCGGCAATGTGGTGGCCATGCAGAAGTCGATGGTCGGTGCCTTTTCACCCCACGATGTGATCGAGCTCGTGGACCGGGCCCTGGTGCATGGGGACCGCCTGCGCGAGCTTATCAACACGACGAAGTAGGTACTGGACCATGTCACGGCGAACCAAGAGCGTCGGCTCCACGGGCTGGATGGGTCCCAAGTACGGGATCCGCATCCGGCGTCGGGTCCAAGAGGTGGACCGGGCCGCAAAGGCATCGTACGTCTGCCCGAAGTGTTCCACGATGACCGTTCGGCGCGTCGGCAGTGGGCTCTTCCACTGCCGCCGATGCGAACGGACCTTCGCCTCGGACTCCTACAACTTCCGTCCCCCGCCCTCGATCTTCCGGACCGAGACGACCGAGGAAAAGTAATCCTGATGGGGTCTCCCGGGGCCACCGGGAGATCTTATTATCCTGCCACTGTGGGCCAAGATGGGTGATGGAGTCCACCCTCAACCGCTCCTCCCTGAGCTGATGACTCCTGCCCTCCCTCTCCGGGAGACGAAGGGGAGCGCCACTCCCCGAAGGGAAGGCAGCGAAACAAGGGAAGAGGAGCACTGATGGACGAAGCCCAGCTTGGATTGGTCGCGCTGGTTGCGGTCGGTGGGGCGCTCGGGAGCGTCACCCGCTATCTGATCTCCGGGGCCCTGACCCGAGGGGATTTCCCTTGGGGTACCTTCGCCGTGAATTTCACCGGGACGTTCCTCCTAGTCCTCGTGTTCTTTGCCAGCCAGCAGGGTGTTCTCATCGGAGCCCCAGAAAGGACCTTCCTTTTCGTAGGGATATTCGGTGGTTACACCACCTTCTCCACTTTCGGTCTTGAGACGATCTCCCTCTTTTCCGAGGGTCGGGTGGCATGGGCCGTCGAAAACATCATGCTGAACTCCGGTCTCTGTCTGGTGGGGGCCTGGGTTGGGATGATGCTCGGCCTCCTCCTGACGCAGGTGTGAAGATGGAGATCGCGGAGAACGCTGTCCGACTGAAGATCTACCTCGGGGAGTCCGACGTGTTCGAGGGAGTTCCGGCCTACAAGGCCGTCGTCCACTTTCTGCGCTCCCAGGGGATCTGGGGGGCCACGGTCATGATCGGGGCCTATGGCTATGGAAAGCGCAGCAAGATCCACTCGGTCCAACCCCTCCGTCTGAGTCAGGACTTGCCCGTCACCATAGAGGTCGTGGACAACCGGGAGAAGCTCGAGGCGCTTATCCCCGAGATCTCCCGTCGTGTGCAAGGGGGTCTCATCACCCTCGATGCGATCCAAGTCCTTCGCCACTTGGGTTAGCTCACTCCTTGCCAAAAGCCCTGCGGGGGGACCGGCATTGCCCGGGCGATCGGAACGGTTTAATGGATACTGCCCAGAGCGTAGGAGGCCATGGGGTCGGGTGGGTGGGCCCATCCGGCAGGATCTCAGGTGGAGGTTTCCGACTTGGGGTCCGACGAAGCACTGCGGGACGGACTTTCCTTGGGGGTGGAGTCGCCCGTGGTCGGGGTGCAGAAATGGTGGCACTCAGAACAGAACGACTGGTTCCGAATCCGGCTGTGAGTTCTCATGAGGTGCCCACAGGTCGTGCACTTGGCATTCGGCGACTCGGGTTTACGGGAGGCGAGTTCGACCAATCGCGCTTGGATGGAGGCAACAGACCTTTTCGGCACGGCCGGTCCAAGACGATGGAGTACTTGGTTCTGACCACTACCAGGTAATGAACGCTCCCCGTCGCACCCCCTTCCCTTCCTTTACCCCACATAGATAGAGGGACGACTTCCTATTAGGTAAACCCTGTAGTTGTACACAATCCGTTCGCGGCCTGACTCCACCTACCTTTTGCTTCGGTGTACGGACTGGAAAACGAACGGGCTGCCCGATGGGTTTCCGAACGGGCTCGCCGGGATTCGAACCCGGGTCGATGGCTCCGAAGGCCATCAGGATGGTCCAGACTACCCCACGAGCCCGTCGGCGGAAGAGACCGCCGAGCCTAAAGCTTCTCCTCGGGGTCCTCGTCGCTGAAGGTCTGGAGGCTGGTCTGGGGCTGAGGGAAGAGCGTCAGGATGGAGGCCTCCAGGATTTGGACCCGCTGTTTGAGGTAGTCTCCTACCCCGTCCTGCGTCGCGAGGCCCTTGGAAAGCCCCAAGTACTTTGTCACGGCCCCTTCGTAGACCGTCGGGCTCAATTCCCCGTCACACACCCCACCTTCCGTGACGGAAGCGCAGAGTCCACGGAGCGGGGGCCGCCGGTACGATACTCCGCACTTCCGGCACCGGAAGTGCTGCGTGGCATAGCTCTTCATGTTGCCCATGATGTCGGGCAGGAAGTGGTGGTTGAGCACCATGGCCACGGCCTCTCCTAGGTTCACGGCGGAGATCTTCGAGACCACCGACATCGACTGGGCCACCACGCTGGCCATCCCTTCGCTCTCCCGGTACGCGGACCGAGTCGGCCCAAGGGCGATGTCGGTCGTGTCGTGGGTGAAGCCATATCCCGAGAACTGCCGTGCGGGTTCTTTCAGATGCCGTCCTGCCGTTTCCATGAGCGCTTCGACATCCTTCGGCCGCTGCCGGCGCTCCGCGGCCTCGTAAAACTCTAGCGGATACGTCGAGAGGATGTCCACGTTCTGCGCCTCCTTGTCCACCTCGCTCAGATCGAGGCGCGTGGTCAGGACCAGGGGCTTGTCCATGAGTCCACCTCGGGTCTCGGGAAGGTACGCGAACGAGAAGTTTAGCAAGCCATCGAGGAGCAGGGTCACGGAATCCTCATCCCCGTCGCAATTGCGCCGTTTGGAGGCGTGGAAGGCGGGATGGGCAAAACATCCCTCAACCTCCGTGTACCCGATGATCCTTCCGAGCACGGCACCGGAGGTGTGCGGGGCGAGCGCCATCACCTGGTGACCGATCAGGTCGGTGGGCGTCTCGGCCTTATAATAGGGTTCGAGCCCGTAGAGGCGGACAAGCTCTTGGTCGAGGAACCGGGAGAGGCGAAGCAGGTATTCTCCAGTGTCCGAGGAGACGACGATGTCCTGGGGACGGAGCTCGAGCAGTTGTGTAGAGTCACTCAGGGGCGCACCGGTCACATCGGTCACGTAGCCCAATTCCTTGGCCCGCTCCACAGAAAGGTTGATCTCAGCGGGGCGGAAATGGGTCAAGGGGATATCGGTGAGGTCAATGCGGCTGGTGCCGTCCTGATAGACATAGATGTCGTGCTGGGCCCGCAGGATGCCCTTCTCGACCGGCTCCGGTGTCCGCGTCCGGGAGATGAGCCCGCGTACCCCTTTCACGAGGGGCGGATCGGTGATCCGGAGCCGGGCGCAGGCGTTGGTGAATAGCTCCCCCACGGGGATCTCGACCTCCACCTTTTTCCCCACGGGTTCGGTATGCTCGCCGCAGGAACAGAGGTTCCACGGGGTTTGGCGCCCACACTTCGGGCATTTGCGAACGCCGACCGAAACATTCGCCCGTCCCCCGCCCTCGTTTGACAAGAGGCTGTTCAGGGCCCGCTGGGATCCTCCAGCCATTTCTACGGGGAAGAGGGTATGGACCGGAGGTTTCATCATGCGGAGGCGTGCCTTTTCGGGCCGACCGACGCGCGCCCCGATCCGTGAAGGGGCCCGCGGCTTTATCCGGATCCCAGTGACCCGGGACACCTCGGCGGTAGCGTCCGGGGCGTTCCCCTCGATGACCGCCCGTCGTGCCAACCGGCCATCCTGCTCGTCCAACCCAAGGCAATGTATGAAGGCCGGGGAAAGCAGAGGGTCTACATAGATCGCTCCGGCGCGTACACTGTGGAGGAGCCCCAGCATGATGAGAAGGTCCTTGATCTCCCGTTCATCCGGGAGGACAAGGGTTCCCCCCTCGACCCTGCCCTTCACCAGCACCATGTCGGAAAGATAGCCCGCTTGGGCGGTCGAAATGTCGTGCCAGAAGAGATTGAAACGGGGATGGAGGGGAACCATATGGACCCGAGAGTCTTCGAGCGCTTCGCCCCAACTAGGGGTGATCGCCCTGCGGTCGATGGGGACGCCCTTGCGCCGGAGTTCCTCAAGGTGCCATGCCAGAGTGTATGCGCCGGGGACGAGGGGGTAGTTGTTCTCCAGGAATTCACCGTAGGAGACGAGGATCTCCCCAAGGTCCACGATCTTCTGGACGGACGGGAGCAGCGCTTTCGCTCGGGCCGCATCGTGGACCGCCACAAGGTCCCCGTTGTTCAGCAGGACGATGGGTCCCTCTATCGTGTCGCACGAGGTGATCGCCGCCGCCTTTCCCGGATACTCGGTCTTGAGCTGCGTTCCAAGGGCCACGAAATCATCCAAGAGCGTCATCGTGGCCGGGTTAAGAGAAGCGGCGGCCAGACCGCTCGTGCGAGACCGCCCGTAGATGAGGCGGAACCCTCCTTTCCGGTGCGGGTAGGCTAGGATGGGCCGTCCCCCTACGGACTCGGCCAGGTACTTTGGCACCGGTCCCTCCTCGCTTGAAGTGCTCTTGCGGCCCAGTTGCTTGAGGAAATCCCATCCATCGATGCCTAGCTTCTCGACCACCGAGCTCAGCTTTCGGGCCTTCTGGCAGATGCCCTCGGCGAGGACAAGGCAGGCGCCCCCTCGTACACCGGCCGTGTCCACACGCTTGAGGTTCCGGAACGCGGTGACCTCCTCGTCCACCTCGGTGGCCTCACCGTTGATGCATACTGGGATGTTCCGGACGGCCACCTCGATCTCCTCCGCCGTCGGGGAGTACTGCAGATGCTGCAGGTGTTTGTAGAGCGGGACCTCCTCCTTGTAGCGTCCGACCTCTTCTTCCGTGGCCACGAACGGTGCGAGATTGAGCTGCCGACGTACGACATCCGCCATGAGGACCGAAATGGCCTGGGCGGTGCCCCCGGCAGCGCGGATGGGGCCGGCATAGTAGAGGTCCACGTACGGTCCGGCGGGGTCCTCCCGGATCCTGGCTTCGACGAGCCCCTCGAGGGGTGCGACCAAGATCCCCTCGGTCAATATGGCGAGACCCGTCCTGAGGGCCACATCAAGGCGCTTTTCCCGGTCCCCCCGCGCCGGGTCCATCGCCAGCTCCCGTGCGATGGTCAGGGCCACCATGTCCCGGGAAATGTCCCGGGCTGAGAGTTCGCGGATCCGATCGGCCACCCCCTCCACATGCCAGGCCGACAAGAGCTTCTCTACCCGCGAGGCCAGATCGCTCGCGAGCGGGATCTCGACCCGGGTCTCCGGATCGAGTCCTCGCCGCCGGGCCGCTTCCGCGACACCATAGGCGTGCTTGACCTCCTTATCGAGAGAGTCAAAGTACGCCTCCATGGGCTTTGCATTCCACGAGCTAAAATAAGGTCCGCGCCTTCGCAAGGCCAGAAGTCCGATGAAGCTCTACCCTGCGATCGATGACGACCTCGTCCGGGATCTGAAGAAGGCGGGGTACCGCCGGATCGCCCTTCAGGTGCCGGCCGGCCTCTTGCCGGGCGCGGGCGAACTCGCCCGACGCCTCGAGGAACTTACGGGAGCCCATGTGATCGTTCCCACCCGAGCCTGCTTCGGTGCGTGCGATCCGCCCTCCCGGGAAGAGTCCTTGGCCGCCGAGGCGGTCGTCACCTTGGGTCATGCCCCGATCCCGAACATGCCGCAAGCGATGAGGGAATATTGCGTCGAGATGCGGGCGGGTACGGCGGACATCGAGAAGCTTGTGCGCACCGTGGTTGACGGTGGGCTCCCCCACAGGCTAGGGCTCGTCGCATCGATCCAGCACATCGAACTCCTGGAACCGTTCCGGCAGCGTCTGGCGGAGCACGGGATCTCGGCCGAGATCGGGACTGGCGGCCGGCGTCTCGGCCATCCTGGCCAAGCCCTCGGATGTAATTACACCGCAGCGACCACGCTTGCAAAAGGGGTCGACGGATTCTTACTGCTCGCCACGGGCCGGTTCCATCCCGTGGGTCTTGCACTCTCGGTGGAGCAACCGGTCTGGAGCCTCGATCCCATGCAAGCCACCCTCGAAGGGCCCTACGACCGGGATTCGATGGTCGCGAAACGTCTTCTCCTCATCGAGTCCGCGATGGATGCGAAGCAATGGGGCGTCCTCGTCAGCGCCTTTCCAGGCCAATGCCGCTCTCCGCTAGCCCAACGGCTCGTCGGCAAAGCCCGTGCACACGGCCGGGAGGCTGGAATCCTGACGTTCGACCGGCTCGATCCCCGCGATCTCATCGGGCGGAGGCTGGATGCCTATGTGGTGACGGCTTGCCCTAGGATCGCGATCGACGACGCCGCGCTCTACGACCGCCCGATGCTCACCGCCCCCGAGTTCCTCTCCGCCATCGGGGACCGCCCCTTGCTCCCTTATCGGTTTGATACGTTCGTATGAGGTCATCGCACCTTCTCGCGTTGGGGCTCGCGGTACTCGTCGGGGGGATTACCTTTCTCAGCCTTGCGGTCCTCTCCGGCTCCGCGCATGTGGCCGTGGTGCTCATCGTTCCGGTACTCTACGGGAGCTCACCCTACCTTGCGTTAGGGGTGCTACTCCTTGTCTTGGGGTTCTTCCTGACGTTCCTCGGATGGGCCTCCATGGCGGGAGATGAGGTGGCGCTGGGGCCGGCGACACCCATCGTGTCGCCCACGGGAGGTTCAGCCGACCGGTCCGAAGGCACCAGGAGAACCTATGGGGGATTCCTCCTCATCGGCCCCATCCCGGTAGTTTTCGGGAACCGACCTGCCTGGATGCCCTATCTCGTGGCTATGGGTATCATCCTCATGCTGGCGCTGATCCTCTTCTTCGTTTTCGTCTGAAAGCGCGTGGAGGAAGCGATTTCAGAAGCCCCACTTCCAACGGGACAATCCCCCATGCCGGGGCCCCGTCCGCGGCGCTCCTCGCTCACAGCGCTCGCGCTCTATTCCCTGCTCGCCAGCAATCGGGGAAGCCTGTTCACCATCTACTTCGCACTTTTCCTCGTGACAGAGAAGCATGCCCCCCTCACCTTCGCGCTGGCGACGCTCTCGGTCGCGTACATTGGGGCAAGCCTGCTCTCCCCGCTCATCGGACGCTGGTCCGACCGGTTGCGGCGTCGCCGCCCCTTTCTGATCGCGGGGGAGGCGCTCTCCCTGCCGCTCCTCATCTCCATCCCCTTCCTTCCCGGTTTCGAGGGGCCTTCCCTGGCGTTCATCGTGGGGGAATGGGTCCTCTCCTTCGGTTCACCGGCGATGAATGCATATGTCGTGGATTCGACCCGGAGGGGCGAGAGGGGACGTTGGTACGGCGTGCTCGGGGCCGCAAGCGCCCTCGGGGCGGCCATCGGCTTCCCCGTGGCCGGGTACCTCATCGGGATCTGGGGCTTCGCCGCCCTCTTCGTCGTCGCCGGAACGGTGATGGCCTTGGCCCTCCTCACCGTTGTGTTCCTCCTGTCCGAAGCCGAGGTTCCCGTCGCTCCTAGCCGCCGGGCGATCCGCGAGATGAAGCCGCTCGCCATCTTCTCCTTCGCCGTGTCTATCCGTGCGATCGGCTGGGGCGCCGTCGTGTCGTTCTACGGCGCCTTTGCCTACGTCCTCGGAGCTTCCGCCTTCGACATCGGCCTCATTGCGATGTCGGGATGGGTCGTCGGGGCGCTCATTTCCGCACGCGCCGGGCGCCTTGTCGACCAGATGGGTGAGATCCGGGCGATGATGCTGGGGGCGTCGGTGAGCTTAGGAGCGATCCTCATCTTCCTCTTCACGACCGCATGGCCGGAGCTCTTCCCGGCCCAGATCACCTACCGGGTGGGCTTCGCCTTCATGAACCCGGCCATGCTCTCTTGGGTCGGAGGCATGGCCCCTTCGGGCCGTCGGGGGGAGTACCTCGGTTTCTTCTCGATGGTGAATTCGACGCTCTGGAGTTCGGGCCCGCTTGTCGGAGCCATTGCCCTCTCCATCGGGGGTTCCACCGGCCTCTTTCTGATGGCAACGCTGGCGACAGCATTCTCGGTGGCCGCCATCCCAATCCTCTACCGTTCGAAGATCTTTCGAAAAGGGACCGGGCCGGAGCCCGTGCCGTCCTGACCGAATGCCAACCATTAAACCGTGCTTGCCGTAGGCTCGGTCGTGTCGTTAGCCGGCTATTGCCCGACGAGTGTAAACTGCGGATCGTTCGTCCCTGGCCTCTTCCTTGTGGGTGACATCCTCGTCTTCGTTCTGCTCGTCATCGACCTTCGTCTCCTGAAACCTCGAAGATATACCCCGCTCTTTTGGGTCTCTCCTCTTCTCTACGGGTACCTTCTCCTATCGTTGCTTGGGCGAGTCGCCACCGAAGCCCTCGGGGGTTCTTTCAGCACCCCCTTGCTCCTTGCGATTTCCCTCGGCGTACAATTCCTCGCGTTGGTGGCGGGCGCCGGGTCGGGCCGGGCCATCGGCCGGAGGATGAAGATCGGCCGGTGCGCGGATGGTCGTCGTTGGTTCGAAGGGGGCTCGGGATTGGTCACCTTGCTGTGGGTGTGCCTTCTCCCCCGGGCCGTGGTCTCGGCCGTGGACATCCTGAACGCCTTCTCCGTTACCGGAGCGCCGTCCTTCGCAACCTCTTCGTCTTTCCTTTTGCTCGATGTCTTCAGTGGATCCCTGGCCGTCCTCGTCGCAGCGCTGACCATCGCATGGAAGTCCCGGGTCAGCGTGCGCCTCGCCGAGATGAAAGGACCCACCTGAAGGGCCTGCCTCGGTCGATCAGTGCGGAGGAGGGCCCACCGGTGAGGGTGTCCTCAGGTCGAACACCGACCACTTGTGGCAGAGGGGGCAAGACATGTACCGTGATGTGCCCAGCCGAACACTTGTGAGCGAAGCCCCGGGGATGTAGTCGTAATCAAAGGACTGCCCGCATTTCGGGCATGTCAGCCGGGAGCCGGAGATCACTCCAGGGCGTCCGCGGGAGCGGTTCCTCCGGAGGACCCAGGTGTAGAATACCACCAGCAGTACGATCAATAGTACGGCGACACTTATCGATACGATCGCGATTGGCCCCATGGTTCACCTTCCTCCGCTGTGAGGTTCCCTCGGGCTTCCCGCCTTTCCATCAGGGCGTCGGGGGGCTCGGGTGAGGAATGTCTGCACGGTCCGAAGGACAGTGACGAGGGGATCCTCCATATGGGGGAGGCTCTCTGAAGGGCGGGGGGTCTCGAGGGGCAGTACCTTCGGCTCCACTTGGGCCGCCCGCACGTAGAGTTCGAGGTCAGGGACGACTTCGACGACCTTCCGTCGGATACCCCAGAGGATCTTGCGCTGGTACCCCGGGTTCGGAAAGGATGAGAAGAGGGCGTTCGTCACGGTGGGATTCCCGTCTGGCCCACGGACTAGCAATGCAAGGAAGTCTCGTTCTCTTCGACTGAACATGGGTTCGACCTCACGTGGAGCAAGGCCCCGAAACTATTTGAGCGTTACTTATTTCGGTAACGCAGTTGACCCACCGTTCAGCCACGCATCGGACGAGGGGGGATCGTCCACCCTTCCTCCTCGGCGGAGACGAGGGCCGCGAGCAGCTTCTCACGGATCGGTCCGGAGAGGGGCTTCTTTTGTAGGGCCCTGTAATCATATGCCACCTGCACAGAGCGTCCTTGCATGAGCAGGGTCCCGGTCGTCTGGTCCACGAACCGGTACAGGAGTTCCCAGCTCGTGCGCCCGACATGGGAAGGGGCCACCTCCGCCACGATCTTGTGCTGAAAGCGCACCGGTACGTGGTAGCGGGCCGCGGACTCGGCGAGAATGAAGTCGATCTGCATGGGATCGTCGAGGCCCGAAACCTGCATGTAATGATGGAGACGCACCGTTTCCATCCACGTGAAGACCACGGCGTTGTTCACATGGCCTGCAAGGTCGAGGTCCCGGAAGGTGACCTCCAGCGGCTCCGAGAACGCCCACCCCTTCAGGCCTCCGGTTCTCCCCTCTCCTGACATGAGGGCGGGCACACACCACGGAAGAAGAAAGTATCGGGCGTTCGCGGTGGTCCAAGTCCCGTGACACCGGCATATTATACGCGCAGCCGATCCTCGACCTATGAGCGGAAAGCAAGCCCCTGTCCCTCCCATTTTAGAACGACAACTGGCCCGGAAGACCCTCGTAGAGACGCTCCGGGTGAAACGAGGGGAGAACGTTACGATCGAGACTTGGCCCCACACCCTTTCCTACGCTACCGCCTTCGTCTACGAAGCACGGAGGATCGGGGCTCACCCCTTGCTGCTGCTCGAGGATGAACCCACCTATTGGAAGAGTGTCGAAGACCTCCCGGCTCCTGCCCTTGGGAAAGTGGGCGCACACGAATGGGCCCTGCTTTCGAAGACGAACGCCTATGTCTTTTTCCAGGGCCCCTCAGACCGTCCCCGGTACCGGGCACTGCCCGCCAAGAAGCTCGAGGCGCTTACCGCATACAACCTCGAATGGTATCGCCGGGCCAAGAAAGCGCGGATCCGGGCCGCGCGGATGTTCCTTTCCATGGCGAGCGAGGCCCAGGCCCGAAACTTCGGTGTCGATGCCGCGGCTTGGCGAAAGGAACTTGTCGAGGCGAGCCTTGTCGACACGCGCACCATGGTGCGCGAAGGGCGCAGGATCGCAGCCGCGTTCCAGCAAGGACGGGAAGTGACGATCGACCATACGAACGGGACCCATCTAGTGTTGCGCCTGAAGGGGCGCTCCCCCGCGGTGGACGATGGGGTGGTGGGTCCGGAGGACGTGGCCGCCGGACGGAACATGACCCCCATCCCCTCAGGTGTCGTCGCGGTGGCTGTGGACGAGACGTTCGCCGAAGGGGTGGTCCGGGCCAACCGGCCAAGCTACCTCCGGGGAAAGGCTGTCGAAGGTGGCACATGGAACTTCAAGAAAGGTAGGCTCGTCGGGTTCCAGTACGATAGCGGAGGGGAGGAATTCTCGGAGCCCTACGGAAAGGCCCCGAGCGGAAGGGACCGGCCGGCAACCCTCTCCGTCGGGTTGAATCCCCGCCTTCACCACGCCCCCCAGATGGAGGATCAGGAACGGGGTACCCTCTGCGTCGCGGTCGGTGGAAACCACTGGCAGGGAGGCAGCAACCGCTGCCCGTTCCTCTCTTGGCTTGCGATCGGCGAGTGCGATGTACGGGTCGACGGAAAGCCGTTGGTCGTCAAGGGCGAGATACGCTAGCAGGCCTTCCCGACCACCTCCGAACGAACCGGTGATGATTCCCTACCGGACACCTCTTCCTTAGCCCCTGAGGAAGCATTCCAATCCTTGCGGAGCTCGGAGGCAGGGTGCTGACCCTGAGAACGAAACTATTCAAGCGGGACTCGGGCGTCGGTAGAGAACGGACACTTCCGCATTGTGCGGGAGGAGGCCCCTACGGGGATTCGGGAGGCCCGAGATGTCGGAAACACCCGTTCGATCTGGATGTCTGTGCCGGTCCACCCTCGCCAAGACACCGATAGAAGAAGACCGTCCTTGGAGCACCCTACTTTGAGCCGCCTTCCGGGATGGCCCACATGGAGAGTCAGAGTATCCAGTATCCGTGAACTTGGTCCGAGACGTTGCGCAGCCGCCCGGTCATCGAGGGAGTACGTCTCGCCCGCGTACCGCCCGTACGCATAGGCGCGGCGAAGCTCATCCTCATTTGGGATGGGCGAGAGGAACCGAAGACCGCAATCAACAAAATGCAACATTGGCTAACGTTCGGAACGGAACTCCCGGGCCGGCTGCACCCTCGTAGACATGCACCAAATACAATGCACCACTCGGTCGCCGCTCATGGAAGGCTCTCAGGTCCTACTGGAACCCTCTGGATTCATACCGTTACCGAGTTCCGGGCTGACCCCCGGCCGGTTCCAGCCAAGGGACAAGACTACCGTGGCTCGCGCAGAAGATTGACCAGGGCGAGTGCCCGGATGGTCGCCTGGACATCGTGCACCCGGACGATGTCCGCTCCCCGCAGGGTGGCAAAGACCGCCGATCCGAGGGAAGACTCGAGTCGTTCGGTGACCCCGAGACCCCCGGTGATGTGCCCCAGGAAGGACTTCCGGGATGTCCCCGTGAGGATTGGGAACCCGAGCGCACGGAACTCGGAGAGATGGTCGAGCAACTCCACGTTCCCTTCCACCGACTTGCCGAAGCCGATGCCGGGGTCGATCACGATCTGCTCCCGCCGGATCCCCGCTCCAAGGGCTCGATCCGTCTGGGTCTTGAGGAAGCCGTACACCTCGCTGCGGATGTCAGCGTACGAGGTGTCGTTCTGCATCGAGTCAGGTGTTCCCCGCATGTGCATCGCCACAACCCCCGCCTCGCTCTCCCGCACCGCCGCGCGCATTCCCTTTCGGCGTAGCCCCTCCACATCGTTCACGATCGAGGCCCCGAGCCCGACCGCTCTCTTCGCCACTTCGGGCCTTCGGGTGTCGACCGATATCGGCACCCGGACCTCCTCCGCGAGCGCCTCGATCACAGGAAGGATCCGTTCCATCTCCTTCGCAACAGGCACGTAAGTGGCCCCCGGCCGAGTGGACTCCCCGCCAACGTCGATGATGTCCGCACCCTCCCGGGCGAGGGCCCGCCCGTGTTCGATGGCTCGGTCTCTTTTGAAAAAACGCCCTCCGTCCGAAAAGGAGTCCGGGGTGACGTTCACCACCCCCATGACGAGCACCCGTCCCCCCACGCACATGGGGGCCCGCCCTCGGATCGCCCAGTTCCGGGTTTCGGTAGTGCCGTGGTACCGGCGAGCATCGGCGACCGCCGCGAGCAACCGTGCGATGGGTAGGGTCAAGTTTCTGGGAACCCGGGCCTGTCGATCGACCGATGGCATCGTCATGGGTAGTAACAGTTCCTGGAAGCGCTGGCCTTTCCCGACGAGGTCTCGGAAACCGGTGTGAAGGCCCATTGTTTGCAATGTCTGGAGAAGCTTACGAGCCTCGGATGGCAGAACCGGTCCGTAGCTCAGGAGACAAGAGCGCCCGCTTCCACCCTCGTCGGGCGCTGGAGGTACGATCCAGTGCAGGGGCAGAAGGTAGCGTTCCTTATCGGCTGGGGATCGCACTTCGATCACGCGGGCGAAGGGAGAGGATCTCAGGGCGTGGCGCGCCACAACAATCGTCCCTCGGCGTCCGTCCGGAGGGTCCCCTCGGTACCGCGGTGAGGGAGGGAACCCTCCACGATGGCCACGGTGAGATGCCCGTCGGCCGCGTCCACGAGCGCCAGGCGGTGGGGAGCGGTAAATCCGGCCGGGGGAACCACGAGTTCTGTCGCGGCCCGGATCCGACCCCGGGAAGGCTTGGTAATCTCGACCATGCTTTTCTTCAGGTGATCGGGATCTTGAGGAGGGTAGCGCCCCGCTCGAGCATGGCCACAGGATCCTTTGCAATGGCCTTCGGATCGAGCGATACGAGCATCGATCCCCGGGAGCTCATGGCTACCTCTCGGGCAACATCGAGGAGTCGGCGGACGTTCTTGGGGCCATTGGCCTCGACAAGGGTCTCGATCGACGAGAGGACGACCTTGTATCCCTGCCCCTTCCCAAAGTGTTTCTCAATAAGGTATCCGATCTTGTCGAGATCGCCCGGAGGGACCACGTCCTCACCTTCGACCCGGGAGATCCGGACGACCTCGGCCTGGCTCAACCCCAGCTCTTGGAGCTGGAAGCTCGAGGCGAAGGCGAGAAGGAGCAATAGCCGGTCGGGGGGCACACCGGCGTTCTGGGTCATGAGCAAGAGGTTCTTCTCCTGATTCGTCTCGAGGAAAACGAGCGGTTCGAAGAGCGGCCAGACGGGCAGGGCCGGCGCCGGGGCGGGCGGGCCTACAGGTCCGGAAGGGACGGGGGGTGGCGGCATGGCAAACACTGGAGCCGCGGGGGGGACAACCGTCGCCGCCGCTCGCTCCCGCCGGATCTTGCCGATCAAGTAGCGGGCCGGGAGCCCAATTGCCACGGCAAAGACAATCGAAAGGATCACGATGAGGATGATCATGGTGACCGGGTCCACATAGTTCAACAGCCACATGAGGAGGCCGAGGACGATCCCGAGAACCACGCCGCTCGAAGCGGGTCCGGATGCGCTCTCCGTCATGGCTTGTCTGGGCCGGTTCCCGCCGGCTCCCTCGCTTTCAAGGCCCCTTGCCGTGCCTCACGCAGCTTCCGGCTGTACCGCAGGAAGTCGCGTGTGATATAGTACACTTCCACGAGCGCAACGAGCAAGAGGATGAGGACGAGGATGGTGAGTGGGTTGTAGGGGGAGATGATCTTCGTCACGAAGGGGATCCCCGGACCGAGTTGGGAATTGTTCGCCGAGTAGAAGATGATGGACGCATCGTAGACACCGGAAAGTATCAGGCCGTAGTTGGAGAAACCGGTGTTCGTGAGATTCGTGCTCCCCGAGAGGTTGGTCGGGGTGCAGGGAGGGAGGTTGGACTGAACCCAGGTGAACATCGATAGCCCGTAGAGAAGGAGGTTGAATGCGATCTTGTTGATGTCCACCGGGACGGTGCAGTGCCAAGAGATCGCGATCGTGGAGAGCCCTACGGTGCTCACGTAGATTGCCGAGTCGGTGTTGTCGTTCAATCCGGTGATCGATTGGTTCGACGGCACGTTGGTCGCGGCGTTGGCATTGATGAAGTAGAGGCAGACGGAGAAGTCCCCTTGGGCGATCGCATTTGACCCGCATCCCCAGGCGCTCTTCCCTGGGTGAACCGGGCCGAGAGGGGTAGGCCCTGTATGGGGGACCGTGATGGGGTGGGCGGCGGCGGTGCCGTAGAAAGTGCCTGCCAGAAGCAGGATTGCGAGGCAGGCCAGGAACCTCATCCAGATTGTTCATGGCCTCCCCGCCTATAAAACTGACGATGCACCGAATGCTTCCCGAGGGGAGGATAGGTCGGGCCTTACGGCAGTTCAATCGCCCCGGCGGAGCAAGGTGACGAAATTGTTCGAGCCCATCCCGCCGACGGATTGGGCCAGGCCAAGTCGGCGTTTGCCCGCCTGTACCTTCCCTGCCTCCCCTTGAAGCTGAAGCACGATCTCGACGATCTGGGCAAGGCCGGAGGCTCCCACCGGATGCCCCCTGCCAAGGATTCCCCCCGATGGATTGACCGTCACGATGCCCGTCGGGGCTCCGTTTCCCTTTTGGAGCCAGAGAAGGGCCTCTCCTGGCCCGCACAGGCCCACGTCCTCGAGATCGATGAGCTCGAAGGGAGCGAACGCATCGTGGACCTCGGCCAGGTCGACCTCCTTGCGTGTGATCCCGGCCATGGAGTACGCCCGCTGGGCGGCGAGCCGTGTGGCGCGGAACCCGGTCAGGGTCTCCCGCAGCACCACATCCGGGATGTCGGTCCCCTGTCCTATACCGACCACCGCCACCCTGTCGGTAGCCCGGGTGATCACGGCAGCGCAGGCCCCATCGCTTATCGGAGCGACATGGAGGAGCCGGAGAGGGCTCGAGATCATGCGGCTCTCCCGGACCTCGGCCAAGGTGACCGGTTTTTGGAAGTGCGCAAAGGGGTTGAGCGCAGCCCGCTCCCGATTGGCTACGGTGACGATCCCGACATCCTCGATCGAAAGCGAAAAAGCGTCCAGGTACGCCTGGCTCACCAGGGCCGCCATCGAGGGCATGGTCGCCCCATGCAGGACCTCCCGCGGGGAAAGCGAGTGGGAAAGGATGGTGGTGACGTCGGTCAAGGGGGCGGCGGTCATCTTCTCCCCGGCGAGGACGAGGGCGGAGCGGTAGCTGCCCGAAGCCACTGCATGGACTGCGGCATGGAACACGGCCGCGCCAGAGGCCGAGGCGGCATTCACATGGAACCCCGGTGCTCCCGTCATCTCGAGGGCCTCGGCGACCTTGGGGACGAGGTTCTCGATACCGGAAAGCGGCCCGGGGGCCATGCAGCCTACGAAGAGGGCCTCCGGGGGGGTACCCCCCCCCGGGGCACGCTCCAGAGCGTCCTTACCCGCTTGGGTCAAGAGCCCGAGGAGATCCTCTTCCCGCCGCCCGAAGCGGGTCCGACCGGCCGCGGAAACCCAGACGCTCATGTCGATATCTCGAGCACCATCTGGAGGAAGTCCATGAGGGGTTTCCCGTCCTTCCAGCGCAGCACTTGGTTCCCCTTGTCGGTCACGTCGATCCCCGGGGTGTTGTTGGCGATGAACCGTGCCACCCCCTTCGTGTCCCCATTCGAGGCGCGGAAGAGCCGCCAGGGGTCCTCGTCCCGCATTCCCATGAGGCGGTACGCATAGAGCAGGACCTGCCCCGCCCGGAGGGTTTCACGGGTGAGCTGCTCATATTGTTCCCGGTTCCGTCCCCGCGACGCGGTGAAATGCACCACAGCCTCCCCGGAGCATTTCACCTCGATGGGGAGGGCCACGCCATCCCGGAGCGCCAGGAGGTCGAACCCGTGCGATCCTGCCGTCCGGACCACGAGGAAGGGGCGTTCCGCCAGCTTGTCGAGAGTGTGCAACGCCTCAAGGGACGAGGCGATCCTTCGGTACCGGCCCAAGAGCTGTCGATCTCCCCCCATGATCCCCTTGAGCTCCCGCTCGTAGGAGGAGTACCCGGATCCCATGCGGGTCCGGAAGGACCCAACAATAGATATAGGCTCGGAAGATGCTCCGGGAGTGGCGATGGGGGTGGCGGCGGGGCATGGGCCGGACCTCGAGGTGACCGAGGAGGAGGTCCCGGTGGCCCGCAAGGTACTGGACCTCCTTCAGAGCTCCCGTCAGCATCAGGAGGCGCGTGGCCAGCGGGGTGGCCGTCCCTCGTTCCGGCTTTCCGAGCTACGGTTGGCACTCCTGAAGGAGAAGGCCTTCACAGATCCTCTGCGGCTTCTACAGCGCCTGAAGCGGGTCGGGCTCCTCGAGGAGGTCGCATCGACCCGGGAAGACCGGACGTACGTCCCCACGAGTGAAGAGCATCTCCTCGGGTTCCTCCGCTCGAGCCTCGAGGCGCCCGAGCCGGGATTCGAGGGAACCATGTCCGGGCCCACCAATGAGGCGATCGAGCTAAGGGAGATGGACACCGAGTACTTCCTCTACCTGAAGGACCTCCTCACCGATCGTCTTCCGGCCGTACTCAAGTTCGCCGAGGAGTTCACGCTCGCATCGCTCGTGAGCTACACGAAGGAGCTCTTCGGTGAGGAGCTCTTTCTCGACATCCTGATCGGACTCCTGCACCAGTATGCCCTATGCGATGCCCCGCTGATGGCCCCCACGGGGCGGCCGACGGGAACGAGCGGATTCAACCTCTCCCTGTTCGGACCACCCGGGACGGGGAAGACCTTTGCCATCGACGACATGATCCGGGGCAACCCGAAGGCAGGGGTTCCCCCCCACGGGCTTCCCGGACGGAACCGTTACTGCGGCGGGATCACCCCGGTACAGTTCCTCCGAGTGGGTTCTTTCTATCGGGGTCGCACGTTCAATTTCATCGTGCCGGAGTTCAACGACTGGTTCAAGTACCGCGGCATGGTCGAGCCCTTGAAGCTGGTCATGGAGCAGCGCCCCGTCAAGTGGGAGACCACGCTTGGCACGATCGGCCCGTACATCTTCGCCTCGTACTTCTCGGTGAATTACAACGTCCGGGTCGAAGGGGGAAGTGACTATTGGACCACGATCGCCGACCCGAACTTCGCTGCGCTCGAGGACCGGATGCTCCTCCGGTTCCATCGCATGACCAAGGCCCGGTTCCGGGCCGTGGAAACGAGCGCCGAGCGTCTGGAGCTCGGGGAGATCGATTTCTCTCGGGCCGGGATGATCCGTGATCATCTCACCCTGGTCCATGCCGTGCAGACGGGCCATCCTCTGGCCCGGCACTGGAAGAGGAAGGGGGTTGCACTCACGCGCCAACTCTACGGTTCCTTGCGCTCGGTTTCTGAGAAGGCCCTGGAAAGGACGAGTCACCCCCGGTTCTCCCCGCGCCTAAAGAGCCGGGCGGCCCGGCTGGCGGCCGCCGGAGCCCTGGTCGGGTACTTCGCTCAAGGTTCGGACGATGTCATCCCGGTGGGAAAGGAAGAGGAAGGGCTGGCCCGGCGCTTCTACGAGGAGGAGATTGCGGCGAGGGAAGGGAAAGGCTCCTGGAGACACTGAGCCGAAGCGAACGCTGCGACGCATGGCCCCCTCTTCCGGGGACTACGAGCTCGCGGCGCCGGAGATCATCGAGGCGCTCGCCCTACGGGCGTTGTATTCCTCCGGTGGCTCCATCGAGACCCAGCGGAAGCTCCACGCCGAGCTGGTCGAGCAACTGCGCGGCGAGGAGAAGCGCCTGCGCGTCAGCGAGGAGCGCATGCGTTCGGTGCTCCTCACGTCGAAACGGATCGCGGTCGATGTGCGGTATGCCTCGCGACCGGTGTCCGCGCCCTTGCGTTCCTGTCCGGTCTGTCACCGACCGATCCGGGAGATCTACAACGAAACGTTGGACGGGGGCCGGGTGATCGCCGGGTACAAGTGCAGCCGCTGTCCGTTCTGGACGCCCATCCGCCGACGGGTCCCGGCCCGGTACACCTTCCGGGCCACGCGCTGATCCCGCTCCGGGGCTTCACCGATGGCAACATGGGCCTTCCGGTGAAAGGTGATACTTTAAGTAGGAACATCTTCTCAGACGTACCCCGATATACCTGCACAGATGTTTGGACTATCGCTCCTACAGGAGGTGTTGTTCACCGCGCTGGTTCTGCTCCTCTTCTTCACGTTGTTTGCTGGCATCCTTCGACGCGCGTGGGCCTTTCCGGCTATATTCTGCTCCTTGCTTCTCGTCGTCATGATTTTTTTCGATCTTTTCCCGGGGGTTCTGGGGTACGTAATCGAGGGACAGCCCGGCCAGAACTCGGTTTACCTAAGGTTCGACATCCTGTTGATCGCCTTTGCGGTCCTCGCCTACGCCTACGCCACCCGGGAGTACAAGCACCACCAGGAGTTCGCCGGCCATGTCCGGTCCCAAGCCCTCGCTCTTGCAGAACTTATGCTGGAGGCCCAGAGCAAGGTCCCGTCCGGAATGACCCGGGTGGTCATCCTTATCACCGCACGGAACGAGGCCGAGTCTATCGGTGAGGTCTTGGCCGCCTTGCCGACCCAGGTCGGAAACCTTGAGTTCAAGACCTTGGTTGTGGACGATGGATCCTCGGATGCGACCCCCCTCATCGCACGGGAGGCGGGAGCGCTCGTTGTGCGCCACGGCACCTCTCTCGGAGTTGGTGCCCCTCTTACCACGGGCTTCGTCGCAGCCATGCAACTCAATTGTCAATACCTCATCCACATAGATGCCGACGGCCAGCACAACCCGGACGACCTCATGCGGATCCTTGCCCCGCTCATCGAGGGCCGGGCAGACATGATCATCGGATCTCGGTTCCGGGAGATCCGCCCGACCCATCTTTCCGCCACGCGGTCGATAGGCATACGGCTCTACACCCGGCTGGTGAACTTTCTCACCGGGTACACCATCACCGATGCGACATCTGGATACTGGGGAATCCGGGCCGAGAGGATCCCGGACATCAGCTTCCACGCGGAATACAACTTTGCGGTGGAGATGCTTCTCCGGGCGGGGAAGAACAAGGTCAGGCTCGACGAGGTCCCCGTGGTCCAACTACCGCGTTTGGGTGGGCACTCCCAATTCCACAGCATCTCCTTGTTCCTGCTCTACCATCCCCGTGCCGTGGCACAGATCATCTCGGCGTACACCCGGCCCGGACCGAAGTTCCCGATATTTCCTCGGGTATCCAAGTCGGACCCTCTCCCAAGAAGGGGCGAGAGGGTCACACCCCCCCACCTGCTTGAGACCCGAGTCCGGGGCGATGCGCATTCCGATCCTGCGGAGAAGTAGACCCCTACCGTTCACGCGTGGGCAGAGGGGCTGGGTACCTTTTGGGCCAGGTATCGGACGTTAAGCCACAGTCCAAGGCAGGCGGGCCTTCCGGCCACGAGGTTCCGGCGGAAAGGGTGCAACGGAGGGAGGGACGAAGGATCCCCTTCGAATTCTTGGACATCGAGGACGATCCCTTCCCCCTTGCTGACCGCCGAGCGCACGGACGTGTCATCGAGACCGAACATGTTGTTCACCGCCTCTCCTGTGCGGACCTTCTTAAGGGCAGCCAGTACCCGCTCTCGCCAAACGGAGGGAAGAGGTTCCAGAAGCAGGTTGTCCAGAACCACTTGGAAGACGGCGACTCCTCCCGGGCGCAACACGCGTAGAAACTCCGAGATGTAGTCCAGGCCGTGAGGATAGGGGATGTGTTGCAGAACCATGTCCGAATAGACCAAGTCGAATGTGGAGGTCTCGAACACGGAGAGGTCTCCTCCCTGGACTACCGTGAACCGGCAGTTGGAGTTGGTCGGAAGCAGCCGCCGGGAGATCTCAACCATGGCAGGGGCGTGGTCCACACCGTCGACATGCCGGAAATAAGGGGAGAGACCCTGGGTCAACCTTCCGGCTCCGCAACCAAAATCCAGAGCCCGATCTTTCCGAAGGGGAAGGCCCCTTTGACCCAGATACTGCATCACTCCCTGAATCTCACGCCGTCCCAGGTCCAAGAAGTCCTCCTTGGACCAATGCTTGCGGTCTCGCAGCGTTCCCCGGAGAACATAGTAGAGGGGATCCTCTTTCCCCCGTTGGTCCCAGAGAGCCTGCATTTTCGACAGGTCGGTCGGAGATCCGGCAGGGCGGCTTCGCAAATCCTCCACCGTGTCCATCATCGATTTCCCTGCGTTCGTCTCTCTCCGAAAGGGGAACCTTCCAAGTCCCGATTGGGTCATCCTCCAGGGGTAGAAAGGGTACTCCCCATTTGACGCGAGGAGGACCGGTGCCCTCATACCCCTGGGTGGGTCTCACAAGGGTCACCCCGGGAGTAGGGCGCGGGAATGCCGGAGGTACATCGGGGAGACAGGCCTTATCTATGGGTGGGGTTTGGAAACTTCTGTGGTGAGAATTAGGCATCGGTCCACCTTGCTCTCGAGAGAAACGAACCCGACGACCCCGGCAAGGCCTGTCTTTACCATCGAATGGACCGACAAAGGGGTGGACCGGTCCTTGAGAGCCCAAGTAAATCCCAACCGGCGTGGGTGGAATCGGGTGCCCGTCTTGGGAGAATCCCCGCATTTCCGTACTTCCGGAAAGGGTGGACGCACAGGCACGAGGCTCGTTGATGGGAATGCATCCCTCCAGATCCCTCGGGCACGGTGACCCCAGTCGATGGACCCGCTCTTCCGATCGATCTGTAAGGGAGGGGTGCTTGTTGGCGTTCTCTTGGTGACGGGGTGGGTACTCGCAGGCGCTCCGGGCGCGATAGGAGTTGCCGTCTATCTGTTCGCCGTGCTTCTTCCGGGAGTTATCCTCTATGCCATCCTCCTCCACCGCCTTGGGGGAGAGAGATCGCACCTCGTCGAGACCGTGTTCTACGCCAACCTGCTAGGTCTCGGCCTCGCGATCGGAACCGGTTGGGCCCTCGCCAAGTACGGACTTTTCTCCCCGTTAGCGACCTTCCTTCTCGAAGCTGCCGCTGTGGGTCTGATCAGCGTTTGGGGATCTTCCTCGCTCCGGGCACTTTGGATAGAGCTGCGTGAGGGAAAGCTATCGACCCGCCCGGAGAGTATGGCGTACGTCGGGGTGGTCACTGGCATCGCCGTTGCCATGTTGACCCCGGTCCTGCTCCTCCAAAGCCACGGTTACCTGGTCTCAGATGATACGGCGGTGTTCGCCCACTCGGCCAATGTGCTGCTGTCGACGGGAGATTGGACGAGGGCGGTTCAGATCTTTCCCGGGTTACCCGCTGTGGCGGCCAACACCGCGTTTGGAAACCCCGCCATCAGTGTACTCTATGCCCTCTTTGCGGGAGCGGCCGGGATCAACGCAATCTTCGTAGCCGGACCGTTGTACCTGCTACTCCTCGTAGTGCCGACATTGGGGATGTACCTCTTGGTGAGCCGGTACACGAAGCATTCGCTCTTGGCCTACTCCCTGCCCCTTCTCTGGATGTTGGGGTTTTGGAATGATAAGTCGTTGTTCTTCAACAACTCGCTGGTTGCCTCCTATTATGGCATCATCCCCGACGCCGTGTTGAGCCTGACCGGATATGTGGGAGTCCTCGTGTTGTTCACGGACCTGACGCGGGGGTCCGGCAGACAGTGGCGCGAGGTGGTCTTGCTCGGAGTCGCCCTTCTCCTTGGGATCCTCTCGGACCCGCTCACGTTCGTATTGTTAGCCGTCGCCCTCCCTCTTTTCGGGATTTGGGTACTGCACGCCCGTGGGTGGCGATGGTCGTTGCCACGATTTGCCGTTGCGCTGGCCCCCACCCTGCTCCTCCTGCCCCCATATCTCATCCCAACGTACGCCGTGGGGGCCTCGAACGGACTGTCGGGTGGGATGCACCTCGGATGGGCCACCCTCGTCGAATTCTACTGGAGTACCTTGACGAACTTCTACACGTCCTTGGACCTGATCGGGATTATCGTGTCGGTGTTCGCTGTCTTCAAGGTGCTTTGGTCCAAGGTCCCCTTCCGAGGAAGGAAGCCGTACTCTTACCACGTGGAGGGCTTGCTTCCCCTCGGGCTTCTCACCGCGGCCGGGTTTTACTTTACCTTCAACCCGCTGCTTCCTGCCTTGCTGGGGGTGACCTTCGGCCGATTCTTCGAATACATCGGCATATCGATGGTTCCGTTGGTCGCCTTTGGCCTCGACAGGATGCTACGCCCCCGAGTCCCACGGCCCCGGCTCGGCAAGGTGGCAACCGCTCTGGTGGGGGTGCTCATCATCACCTGTGGGGTCGTCAATGTGCAGCAGAACCTGCAGAGCACCGGTCAGTTGACCGGATCGAAATCCCTCTTCGACCCTCAGATGATGGCGGCGGCCGAGTGGTTGCGGACCAACGCCACTCCGGGAACCACCGTCATCGTGGACACGATGTCTGGGAACCAGGCCCCGCTCGCCATGCAGGATTTCGTGGACCTTACATTCATGTACCGTCCCCAGTATGACCTCCTGAGTTCTATCTACAATCCTCCCATCCCCGGTACCGGGAACCCGTACTTTTATCTCAACCAGGCCATCGAGTATCCCTCGAATGCCAACCTGACGGCGGCCTGGCGGGCGTTCGCGATGAAGTACTATGTCTATCAGGTCGGGTACTCGGACACGGAGATCCAGACCTTCTCCCATCTCCCCAACGTCCGTCTGGTCTATTCCAATCCGTCCATCGAAATCTTCGAGTATGTGGGAGGTGCGGCTCCCGGTTTCATCCCCGCCGTCGCTTATTCTTCGATCAGCCCCAACCTCTACACCGCCTACTTCAGCGGCGCCTATTCGGTGGGCTACGGTCTTCCTCATGTCCCCAATGTGGTGGAGTCCCTGAACACCGGCCCGTCAGTCAATGGGTCCACCATATCTTATGAGGTGCACAACATGACGGCCGGGAACTACTCGTTCGTCGTGCACCGATACACGTTCCAGACCAGCGAGTACATCAAGGTCAGCGTTAACGGAGTGTATGTGGGCAACGTCTACCAGGCCACCTTGGGGCCCAACTTCAGTTCGTCCGTGGACTTCTTCCTCCCCAGTGGGAACAGCACGATCACGCTTACTCTCGAGGGCACGGTCGGGTACATGGATCCCATCGACTACGTGGTGGTCTCGTAGGGAGCCACCCACCGCCTCGCACAGGGTCTACCCGCCTGACTGAACTCGCACGGAGACCACATAGACCCTACGAGAGAGTCCACGGTTGAGAAGCGACAGGAGGGACCAGGCGATGGCGAGGGCTCCGGGCCATCTGCGCATGAGGGTAGCGTACGGCAAGAAGGCCACGAGGGCACGGGCCAGCTGGGCGCGGGACGCCTGCTCGTCACGGGATGCCGATACCAGCCGGGAGAAGGCCTGTTCCCGCGAGACGAGCGAAAGAAGGGCGGGATTGCCTTGGGCCATGGTCCGGATGATCTCCCACGAGGCGAGATCCCAGCGGTCGTTCTGCACCAGCTTCGCCCAGCTCTGGATTGTGCCTGTGCCCGAGGCCTGGGACATTCCTCCCCCGTGCACACGGTAGAGGGTCAGAGGCTCCCTTATGAAGAGCAATTGTCGACCAGAGACCGCGGCCGCATGCAGAAGGAAGGAATCCTCATTCGTTCGGATTGCGCGAAGTTCCGGAAGGACCGGCATCACCAACTCTCGCAACACCGATATCGCGCTATCGTTGAATCCGAGCGCTCTCCACCGGAGAACCCGTACGAGTTCGGAGGGATGTGTGGCCTCAACTAGCTCGTCCCCTTTAGAAGACCTCCCAGAGGCCGCAAATCTGCCCCGAGTCTGGAGCCGGTCCCCCATGGCGGATATCCTCTGCACCCCGTTCCATACATAGACGAGGCCCGGGTGAGACTGGAAGGCGGACACGACGCGTGGGAGTTTCTTGGGCGTCCATTCATCATCGTCGTTGAGAAGACAGACCACCTTCCCCTCCGAGGTGCTGATACCAACGGCCAGCATCTCGCCGATCCCCATGTCCCCCACCCGAAGGAAGCGAAGACGGTGCTGGGGATATCTCTTCTTGAGCCCCTCCAACGTTTCGCCATGCTCTGGCACATTGGAGACCAGCAAGATCTCGTATCGGCTGGGTTCATACTCCTGGAGACACGCACTCTCGAGCGCTCTTTCTAAGAAGGCCGAACGGTTGTACGCCGTGACGAGCACCGTCGCGTTCCATGGGGGCTGGACCGCGTTCGGGGAAGGGCTTGCAGCCGCCGGGGGGCATTCCGCCCCTTTGTTCATGTCCTAGGGCGGGGCCGAAAGCCCCGACACCATCCCTCCTTTGGGAGTAGGTCTGACGAAACACACCCGAGACCGATCATTCTGTGTCCCCCGCCACCTCGGCATAGACCGACAGGGTGCCCTCGATCATTCGCTCCACACTGAACTCTCTCACACGCCGCCTCCCGCGATCGACCAGGGTGCGAGAAAGCGGAGGGTCGTCCAACAACCGCAGGATCCCGGAGGCGAGATCCTCGACGGAATCCCGGCGAACGACGATCCCGGAGTTTCCCACGAACTCGGGCATATCCAGCCAATCATTGACCACAACCGGGGTGCCGACGTGCATGGCCTGCATCACCGAAAGGCTGAAGCCGATACGGGACGGGTAGACCAGAGCACCGACCGACCGGAGCTTCGCGCCCAGTTCCTTCTCCGGCAAGAAGCCGCAGAACTTGATGGCTCCCTCGACCCCAAGCCTCCGAGCGAGCCTCTGCATCGTCTCGGTCTCTGCGCTCTTGCCGGCAAACCACAGGCGGGCCTTCGGATGCTCCGATAGGACCTTGGGCATCGCACGGATCACAAGGTCTCCCCCGCGCGCCCAGGGATTCCAGCTACCGAGGAAGAGTAGGTCCTCCTCGACCCTCGTGACCGGGGTGGCAGTCTCCCCGAGGGAACCCAGTTCCTTTGGGTCCACACCAATGGGGACCACCCGCACGTTCTCTTCCGGAATGCCCAGATGGTCCACCAGATAATCCTTGGTGAACTGGTACGTGACGATTACCCGGGCACTGCGCCGGGCGGAGACCGTGATGCACCATCGGAGGAACGTGTAGCGCACGGGATTCGCGCTCCAGAGATAGAACGGCATCACGTCATGGATCGTGGTGACAAAGGGCGTGCGGCCCGTGATGGCGAGAGCCCGGCCCCCCACGGGGGAGACCGCGTGCCAGAGACGGGATCGCTTTCGAAAAAGCTTGGCCAGAATGGAGGGCTCCCCCATCAGGAGTTGCTCGATGTTGTTGGAGAAGGGGCCATTCTCCACGGTCTCGTAGGGTACGTTCCGGGCATCGTACTCCTGAGCCAAGTAGTGGAGGTACCGGTCGATCCCCCGGCCGGTGTCGGGTCGGGGTACATAAGGGTATCCCAGGATGGTCAACTTCGGCAAGTGCCGGGAGGGATTCCTGCTCTCGATGCTTTCCATCGCATCCGCACACCCTCCTGAGGCGATATGAGCGTTCTGCTCAAAGGACCCATCGAGAGCGGAGGTCCCCGACACGCCTACCTGCTCAGGGAACTTACCCGAGAGCCTTCCCTGGCCGCCCGGTAGAGTGACTGAATGATCTCGACAACGCGCATCCCGTCCCTCC
>JAKBKR010000150.1 GCA_021832495.1 bacterium
CCGGATTTCCCACACCCTCAAGCTCTCTCCGGAGGGACGACAGCGTACGGTGGATCTCCTCTCTCAGCTCCAGGGCCTCGGGTACCCCACCTCCGGCATCATGCCGGCCACCCTTGCGGGAGCCGCCGTGCTGGTGGCCACACGGAAGGACCCCACCCGGCCATCTCAGGCCAGCGTCTCCCGGGCATGTGGCGTGACCACGGTGGCCCTCCGGCACCAGGTCCATGCAATGGAAGGGACTCTGGCACAACTCATCATCGACGATTCCCGTTCCCTCCAGGGCGTTCCGAAGCCCTTGGCCCACGCGGTGGCAAAGGGGGTCCGTGGGGTCTGTCCCTTGGGATCGCCGCCGGAGAACCGTCCGGAAGGATTCCCCGTCGCTCCTGTGTTGTGTGCCCCGGGGCCGGGGGCGTAGGTACGAGACCGTTCCTCCCCGGCCTCAGTTTGGCGGTGGAACCCGAATCGCCGTATGGGGTCGTGTAGGGGGGTACACGGTTCATTGGGCACGAATCGGGCAAGTCCCAGTGTCTCCACAAACGCAGCCTTCTCCCGATCGTACCAGCGATAGGATGCCTCGATCCGGGCCCCACGGATCGTCGCTACCCACCGGGCCGGTTCGGGGGTTGAAGTTGGCTCCGCCCCCAAGCGGTTGCCTCCCCCCGTCCACAAGTCCTTATGCCCGCCGGATAGGTGAGTCTGATGAGATGACCATGGACGAGTCAAAGATGCTCAGGGTGGAAGGAGGAGAGATTTCCTACCAAGTGGCGGGAAACGGTACCCCCATCATCCTGCTCCACGAAGGGATCGCCGACCGACGGATGTGGGACCGCGAGTTCCTCCTGTTGGCCCGGGAACACCGCGTGGCCCGCTACGACCTTCGCGGATTCGGCCGGTCCCCGCCGGCGACTGCGCCGTTTTCTTCCGTCAGAGACCTATCGGACCTACGCGACCACCTCCGCATGGATCGACCGCTGATCGTGGGGCCGAGCATGGGCGGGAGGATTGCACTCGATCTTGCGCTGGCAGAACCCGAGGGTGTGGGGGGCCTTCTGTTAATCGCCCCCGGCTACTCCGGAATGGACTACGATCACGTGCCCGGAGGGAAGGCGACGTTTCAGCGAGATGAGACGCTCTCCCAAAACGCCGTCGACGCCTGGAAGGCGGGCGATATCGACCAAGCTATCGAGTACCTCCGCCAATTGTGGGGGGGTGCCCTGGCCGGGAGCAGCCTCGATCGGTTCCGAATCATGGTCCGCGAGAATGCGACGGAGATTTTCGAGGAGCGATCCGGCCGACTCGACACGCGAGAGGGCGCACCCCCGGCAGCGAGCCGGCTCCACGAGGTCCGGGTACCAACCCACATCCTCGTCGGTGACCGGGACAACCCCGCGATGCCCCACCTTGCAAACTTTCTCGGCGGGCGGATCCCCGGTGCAACCGTGCAACTCGTTGCCGGGGCAGACCACCTGCTCAACCTGACCCGACCGGACGCGTTCGACGCCGCCGTTCGCGAGGTCATGAAGAACCTTCACCGCCCCCAAGGAAAGTGAGGAGGCGTCCCCGCTCCCACCCTATTTTGAAGCGCTCGAGAGCGGCTGGGAGTCGATCATGACCATATCCACAATAAGTGGAAAGTGCATGGTCGAGTAGGAGGTCAATAGCGAGTACGTGGGGCCATCGGGTCCATTTTCCATTCCTTCGGATCATGTGGCCAATGGGTTTGTTACGGAGAGGAAGTTACCTTGATGGGTGCGCAAGATGAAGCCTCCTTTTCTGGCAGCAAACGGGTCGGGGCGGGCTGGCGTGAAGGCTCTTCTCACCTCGTTGCTTGTTGTCATGGCTGTAGCCTTGGGACTTCTCGTGCCAGCGTTGGTGTTCGAGTGGGGAACCACGTTCCATCCCCCACTAATTTGTACACGGGGATCACGCGTGCTAGTGGACAGTGAGGAGTTCTGGACCCCCTACGCCGAAGCTAACGCTCCTTGGAACGGAAGTGTCATGTTGACTACAATGGGTTACGGTCTCCGCATCACTGATGGCCAAGTAAGTGGGTCCTTCACATTGGATAACTGGAGCATATACCGAGTGTCATCCAGTAATCCGAATCCACAGTGCAAGGCCTCGCTATTCGCAATCGACGAGTCCAGGCTCTCGCTCGGTCAACGGTCGACTGGTCCGGCAAACGTGGCGTATAACTTGGCTCCGACTGGATTTGAAGAGGACAAAGGTGTTCCCAGCCGATTCAATTTTACGTTCAATTTTACGAGTTATCCGTCCGTCATAATGCAAGATGCTTTTTCCTCAAATTCATCGACAAATGTAAAGACAGTATCATCCTGTGGAATTCTTTTCAATCAAACCCTTAACTGGAAAACAACAGTCTTGACGGTGACAGTGCCTACTCCATACGGGCCTCTCTCCGCTTCATTGTACGATAATGCGACCTATGTGTACACGTTTCCGGGAAACGAGGGAACCTGGAGTTACGTTTCTACCCCAGCAAGTGGCTTGGCGTTTTCTTTTCAACCCTGCGCTTGACTCATGAAGTGCTCATCTCTGTCTGGATCATGCTCGCGCACGGAACGTTGGATAAAGGGTAGGTAGCTGGTGGAAACCTCATGGCCCCAGTCTGAAGGGGCTTCGGGAATGAGGGAATCGCCCATAGTCCAAAACCGTTTCTCGGTGGTCGAGCCGCAGGACCCATGAGGAGGTAGTTGTTTTCGTTGACGGTAACGTTGCCCGGGGACGGTGGGACGACCACGTTGATGCGCCGGTTTCAGGATTGTCCTTTACGGATTGCCCAACCTGGGGGACGGATGTCGAAAATCATCGCTCGACGGTTGGATGTGGCCTACAAGACAGTGTGGGTGTGGGAGAAGCATCTGCGCTCCCAGGACCCCCGCTCGTGGAGAGAAGCAAAGCACCCCGGCGGGCCTCGGAAGATCGATGCCCAGCAGCGCAAGCGTCCCCGCGAGCTCCTCCTCCAGGGGGCCCTCGCCCAGGGTACGCTACGGACCTGTGGACCCTGAAACGGGTGGCCGAGGTCATCGCGAAAGAGCGCGGGGAGGAGTGCACCGAGTCGGGGGTCTGGCACATCCTCCACGACTTGGGCTTCTGCGCGCAGGTCCCGGTCTCCGGGCCCTGGCACGGGACGAGGCGTACGTTCGCCACGGGAAGAGGGTCGAGTAGCCCAGAATCCAGAGGGAGGCCCGACGCACCCGGGCTACCGTCCGGTTCCTGGACGAGAGCTTGGTTCCATCGGAGCCCCATGTGCGACCTACCTGGGGGATGGACGGAAGTCGCCCGGAGATCCGGGTCCGTCCGGGGAATCGCATGAAGCTCTCCCTGATCTCGGCGGCGGGGCTTTCGGGCCAAATCTACATTCGGATCAGCCCGGGGACCAGACCTTCAACGGGGGTGGGGTCATCGAGTTCCTCCGGTACCTGCTGAGAGAGGTGCGGGGGAGGGTCCTCCTCTGGGAGACTCGCACTTTCCACCGGCAAAGGGACGGGGAAGGCATTCCTCGGGAAGGTGCGGAAGAGGCTCACGACATGACGGTTCCCGGCCGACGCGCCGGAGCGAAACCCCGACGAGATGATCTGGTCGGCGCGGAGGGATCAACGTCTACCAAGTATCTGCCCCGAGGCGGACGACGAGATCCGCGAGGGGATTGAAAGGGAACTCCGATGGCTCCCGAGGCACCCCAACTTCGTGGCCGCGTGCATCCAGCTCGTGGAGATCCCGCTGGGACCGAGAAGAGGGGAGACCTCGCCGAACGATGTTACGATTTCACCGCAACCGGGAATAGGTCGAAATGCGTGCGACCAACAATGGGTTCAAGACCTCCTATCTCATAGGGATACCCACCCGGATTCGGAATAACTGAAAGGGGTGAGACCCCAAGACTCACTCCCACTCGAATGTCAATCCTCCACTTGGGGCGGTGTAAATTTTCCAGGTGCCAGAAGGCAATTGGTAGGAGTACGAGAAGTAGTCCGGGACAGATCCAAAAACGTATGAGGTCTTCCCGTTAACCGTGAAGGGTACCATCACGATAGAGGCTCCGCCGGAATGGGTAAGACCCAATGTATAATTGGGTCCGATCGTGTAATTGGTAAGCGACTGGTTTGTAGTGTACTGGCAATAAGGGGATGAGGTTGCGTTTGGGGGACCGTTGAAGAAGATGACGGAAGGCATTTGAAAATCATCGTACGGAACTTCGCAGGGCTCATTGATGTCTGACGTGGAATTCTGCGGCAAGAGCTGGACATAATCCGCAATTGGTGAAGATGACACGCTCAACGCCGTGTACCCTGATGAGGTGCAACTCTGTTCTGGACCGATTCCGTATGTTGTGGAATTGTATGCTTTGTAGATTTCCCATACATCCGTGGTGAAGTATCCGCCGGCGGCCCCGTTCGATAGAGTAAGAGAGGCGGCCGCGAGTGGAAGAGATTGCCCATTGATCTCTCCGAGCCTCTCAGCGATTCCGGTCGCGTTGGCCGTTCCAGAAGGGCTGTAGGGTGAATTGAGGAGGAGCAGAGGTGTCAACAGGGTTTCCTGAGTGACTGCGACGCGATTGCACGTCGTATGGTAAACCAAGAGGTAGCTTGTGAAAAGACTCGCGGCAACCACCCCCACAATCACGACGGTCCACAGCTTCTTCTTCGTGGGATTCTGAACGGGCGTGAGACTTCCTAGGCCATTCAACTTGACTCACCACCGATAAGCTATCCACGGGGCGTTAAGCGTTCATGACCTCTTCATCTTCGAAAGGATGCCATTTCCCATAAAATCATCGAAGCTACTTGGGACGATGTCGTAAACCGCAACCGGACATGAACCTTGCGAACACTCGTCCCCTCTAGCCGAGATTGGTTCACCGGATCGACCAACTCCTCCGGCGCAGTCGCCGGTGACCCATCTTGATAGTCTGGGACGGGGGCCGGCCTCATCATTCGGACGAAACCCGGGCGTTCCGGAGGAAACACCCCCACCTCGAGGTCCACCGGTTTCCGGGTTACAGCCCTGAGCTTAACCCAGACGAGTGGGTCTAGCGGCACTTGAAGAACCATGAGTTGGCCAGCTACGCGCCCCACGACCTGAAGGAGGTGCGCCGCGAACTCCGGTTGGCGGTGGTGCGGATGCGGCGGAGGCCCGCTCTCATTCGGGCCTTCGTCTCCGCCGCAGATCTTCCTGACTGGTGAAGGGGAATCCGCGAGGAAGGGAGACCGGCCCGTCAGAAACCATCAGGCTATTTCCCGACGGTCAGAAGTGATGAGGAAATGGAAGTATGACGCGAAGAAAATCAACGGCGGCATTTACCGCGACTACGTATCTCTCTACAAGAAGGCTGCTCAGATTCACCATCTCAGCATGAGGAACATGGATAGGGCGCTTTACTCACCAAGCAGCGCGCTCTGGGTCTTCGACGGACCTCTGTAATCGGTCGCTTACTGGTTCTTCTCTGTCCGCCCAATTTCACGCTGCTCGCAGAGCCCCCTTCAACCTTCGACGGGCTACCGACTCAGCGGTGGTATATCCTGGCCGTAAACAGGGCGGCGGTTCGAAGCCCAAACGGGCGCAACTATTCGTTCAGATCGTCCCAACTAACGGTCTTGGAGTTCTTGCCCCTCGGGCCAGAGAGTGTAACACCTGTTGCTCCGAGAGTTACGGTACCCACCACCCTGTCCTT
>JAKBKR010000151.1 GCA_021832495.1 bacterium
TAGCGAGGAGTAAGCTCCCGGGGAACTTTAGGGTTGGGGGCGGTATCAAGGGGTAGTTTTCAATCGCTGAGGGTCCGTGCTGACCGTCCGGTGCTCAGGTCCAGCTACTGTCCTGGAGGGTCAAGAGAGTGTCCTCCATACCCGTCACTCTGAAACTCGCCCGATGGAGAAGGGGCCGCCTTGGCCTTCTTCCGACACGTGAGTGCAATCACCGCGACGGCAACGGCCACGGCGGCGATCACGACCAAAAAGATGTAACCATCGTAACCAGGAAGACCCAAGAAGGTGGGCGGTGCGGTGTTGTTCCCCGGGGGATGCGTAGCCTGGGTGATTGTGATGCCGACGGAATCGGTGACGGTCTTCCCGTTGAAGGTAGCGTTCACCCTCAACGAGATTAACCCTGCAGAACTCCCCGCCGTGAACTGGGTGGAGGTTCCGGTGGATGGGTTTACGCTCCCCAGGGAGTTGTTCAATGTCCAGGCGTAGGTCGTGGATCTGGGACACGGTCCCGGAGAGCAGGTGGCATTCACCGTGAATCCTTGGCCCTGATTGACATGGACGGTCGCAGTGCTTGGAGCAATGGTCACTCCAGTGATCACGGGCACAGCCGAGGTAGTGAGAGTAATGTCGGAGGTGGCCACCTTGGAGCCCCCGTTCAGCTGGGCGGTCACGCCCAGGCTCGTTGCCCCTGCGCTGGTCCCTGCCCTGAACACGACCGAGGACCCAGACGTTGTGGAGAGGTTCCCGAGAGTGTTGTTCAACACCCAGGTGTAGGCGATTCCCGAGGGGCAGGGAGAGACGTTGCAAGTGGCGGCGGTGTTGAAGGTGATCGTCTTCCCGAGCTGGACCGTGACGGTGGGGGAGGGCGTCAGGGTCAACCCGGTGACGACGGGCACCGTCCCCTTCGTGATGTTGATGAGGGCCAGTCCTGTCTGCTGCATGCCATTGAGGGAGGCGGTCGCGTAGAGCGACACCGACCCGGCGATGTTTCCAGCCGTGAAGGTTTCGGTCGGGCCGATTGTCGGGGAGATTGTGCCGAGGGCCGTGTTGTTGAGGACCCAGGAGTAGGTGGTGCCGGAGGGGCAGGACCCGCCCGTGCAGTTGGGGTGGGCAGTGAAGGAGGTACTGTTCCCAACTCCCACCGTAATGGACGGAGGCGAGACACTCACGGAGGAGAGGATGGGAACAATGGGTGTGATGGTGACAGTCGCGTTCGCCCACTTGGTGATCCCGTTCAGGGACGCCATCACCGTCAACAAGACGAATCCGGGGGCAGCGCCCGCTGTGAAGGTCGTGGTGGACCCCGTGGCGGGATTGACGCCTGCTAATGTGTTGTTGAGGGCCCAGACGTAAGTGATTCCTCCCGGGCAAGTGCTGGCGCAGGAGGAAATGGCGGTGAGGACTTGCGTGCCGTTCACCGTGACCGAAGGAGAAGAAGGAGACACTTTAACTCCCGTCAAAATCGAAGAGGGGGAGGACGTGACTTTGACTGTGGCAGGGGTTGCAGGCTTGGTGATTCCGTTGAGAGTGGCATTCAGGAATAATGTATCGTTTCCAGTTGCGCTTCCCGATACGAAAACAACCGGGTTGCCCAGGGTCGAATTCAAGTGGCCCAGATTGTTTGCCAGAGACCAGGAATACGTCACTCCAGAAGGGCAGGGTCCCCCGGCACAATTGGGGGTCGCAGTGAAGGGTTGCGTCCCGTTTGTCAACAACGTGGCCGAAATCGGCGATATGCTAGCGGAAGTAAGTGTTGGTGTGCTTCCGCCGAACCCAGTGGTGATTACCGAAATGCCTGAGTTTCCGAAGTCCGAGATGAAGAGGCTCTGAGATGAAGAATCAACGGCGATTTGCATCGGGTAGCGACCCACAACAAGCCGTGTAACCGTCAAAGATTGCGGGGCCAAAGCGTCAACCGCATCCGAGTTTGGTTCTGTTGTCCAAAAGAGGCCCCCCACAGGATCATAGATGACCCAAGAGGTAGTATTAGCCGTGGAATCAGACCCAACGACTTGTAGTGTGGTTGCATTTATCACGGTAAAGTTCTGGGCAACACTCGCGTTGCCACCCTGAGTAGTGACTCCTATGAATGTGGAGGTCACAGCAGTTGCAAGTCCGAGAGGGTCGGCATGGACAAGTCTGATGGAGTTCGTCACCTGGTGGGTCGAAGTGTTGACGATATCGATATCCTCAGAGTCGTGATTGGCTACGTAGGCGAGGTCCTTTGAGGGATTCAACGATACCTGAGAGGGGACCTTGCCGACAGCGACCGTCCAGTCACTCAATTGGGTCGTATCGTTTATGGCTGTCAGATTCCCCCACTGACCAAATGGGGGACTGTCGAGTACATCGACCTCGTGATGAGCCGAGTCATACGTCATTGAGGTTGGCACGTCAACACTAGGGAGATGAATGATATCCGCAGGAGCCCAAGCGGTAATATTGAGAACGACTATTTCGTTGGAGAGGCAGGAGAGGTAAAGGAACCCGTTGCTGGGATCGAAAAGCATAGGTATATTTCCGGCTACTATTGCCGGGTCTGTACAGGGTGAAATCAGGGGTCCAAGAGAACCACTCACAGGATTGACCGATGTGACCGTCCTGCTCTGATCTGACACATAGAGCATGCCGTTCACATCATCATAGGCAATCGAGACAGGTGCAAACCCAACAAATATCCGGGAATCTATCGACCTCTTGGACAGGTCCACTTTCAAGACTTCGTGGTTAGTGACAACGCACAAGAGTCCAGTCTGCTCATCCACATCCAAACTTCCGCTATTAGAGATGTCATCGAGTGTGAGGTACCCGATTGCAGAATCGGTCGATGCATTCAACTCCAACAAGCTTCCATTACTGAGAGAAACGACAAGAAGATTGAAGGGCCGATCGAGGGCCAACCCAAGGGGTCCCCCGCTGATTGTGATGTTACTGACAACCGCCTGCCGACTCACGTTGATGAAGCTAAGGTTCGAGCCAAGAAGCACTGCCACCTCTCCTCGAGCTGGATTGAAGATGAGGCGAGCTCCTGATGTGGGCTCTGGGAATGACTTGATCATGCTCCCAGTGGTCACATTGTACTCATCGATTTGCTTCCCTGAGAGGACACCGCTTGGGACGTCGTACGATACGAACACACTCCCGTTGGCGGGATCGTAAGCTACCTCACTCGCCCCCTCGTTGGTTGATATGGAACCTACCAGGGACCCGGTGTCCAGCCGAACTAGTTCCACGGATCCCGAAACCGCGTCATCTGCCACGAAGAGAAGATTCTTGGAGGGGACAATGTCCATCCCCATCGGGAAGTTTCCCCCCGGGATCATTTGCAGCAGGGTGCCGTTTGACTCTGAATAGACTGCAATGGAATTGCCAGTGGTGACCATCGAAACGTACGCAAGACCCCTGGCAGGGTAGGACGCCTCGTTAGCGGGATGGTAGGGGAGCGTGGACCAGTTGAGTTCTTTTCCTGTCGACGTGTTCAATCCTTCGACACGACTTGCCCCGCCTCCGGTAGGGTCCGTGGTAGCGGATGTCATCACGGTATCTCCGCTCGATAGGGCGCAGCCCACTGGAACCAGGTACTCTGGGGCGGAGTTCCCTGAAACGGAGGTACTATTGGCCAAGTCGAGAGTTCGATTCACAAATGGAGGAAAAGAGTGCGGATTCGACTTCTGGTCGGGCTCGACGGAAGTCCTTAGACTGTTCGTGATTGGCCTCTTGCCAGGAACGTTGGGCGTGACGTGCGTGGGCAACATCAGGACAGTCGCCATAGCGCTGAAAAGAATCACCATCGTCAGTACGACAGTGACACCCTCTTGCGACATTCTTTGACCACTCAATCGATCTGGCATCAGAATGGGTTGGTGAGAACATAGGTTTTGGGGGTGGTCGTCGTAACCATTCACGAATCGTGCTCCGGTGAAGGATAGCCTCCCCAACGGATAACCCCTGCGAGAGTCCATTCTTCACCGGACCGGGGGTCTTCGGGTTTCGCCTGCTATGAAAGCGACTGCAACGGTGACGTTTTTCCATGCGCACAACCTATCCCTACCCTGATCGCGGGCTACTTGAACGGCCACTGACCGGGGGAAAGGGTCACCCCTACGAGGGTTTTCCCCACTGGGGGGTCACTGGGAGGACCCCTGGAGGGGGGGTAGACCGGGGGAATCGGGTGGTTATCAAGCGGTGGGGGTCCATAGCAAGTTGCCGGCCCATACCGCGCTCGCCACTACCCGGAAAGGGAATCCGACAGCAGTGCTCAGGTCATCACACCATCCTGAGCCTAGCTTTTTCGGCCGCAGTCAAGTTTAGCTTGGGAGAAGCCAAATGAGCAAGGATAGCTTTGCCTTGTTGTAAGGTGACGGGAATGTTCCGGGCTTCTGCCATGCCCTCCTTTAGGGTGGAGCCCGGTTTGTGAAGTTGAAGGTATACAGTCCCCCGACCCACCCTAGGCTTCTTGCTACGCAATCCAAGTGCCTCCCATGGTGAAGTTATCACCCTGCCATTGCCGAGCATGAAGCTAACACCTGCCGTGGACAATTTCACTGACGCTACCCAGCGTCCAGTGATGTAAGCATACGAAGGCACACCGTAGAGAATCACGACAGCAACTAGGAGGAGCAGCCAGAGAACGGGGGTCAGTTGGGTCCACGGAGCAAGAAGCATGGTGAACACAAAAATCAGCAGGAAACCCGTTGTCCAAATGTGATATGTCTCTAGGATCGGCGGCCTTCCAGTAATTTCGGAATCTTGCTGGCTTGACGTTGGAGCCTGTCCATTCGCCATGAAACTCAACTCAATTGACACGCGTTTGAAACAGAGGCAAGTTGGTTCAAGTCAAGGTCCATCGCAAGAATGCCGACAATCAGCGAGCTGCCGTCAACAAGATACTGCTTCATGCCATGAATCAAATCCTCAAGGGCCGCAATCACACCGAGCACGTCAAAGACAAAACCGGCTGAGCCGGCGGTCACGATGGCTAGGGCAGCCCCCTGTTCTGAGGCAGTTGTGCAATCACCCACATTCAGGAAGTCCTTGTATTCGAGAAGGTCCACTATCAACGCTTCCCCCGCACCTGCAAGTGTCAGATCCGCTGATTCGAAGGAGTCCAATTCCTCGAGTGCAATGGATGCGACCATGCCGGACATGACGCCTGTTGCCAAGGCTCCGAGCGCTGCAACCCCGAAAAGGTCGGGACCCCCAACCAGAGGGTCAAAAACGCCGGCCTTCAGATTGGCGAAACCTGCTATGGATGCCGAGAAGTTGAAAAGCCCCTCTGCGGCGGCGATTGCCACTCCACTAGTGAGTGACAATGCCCCGGAAATGATGTTACCAATGGGTTGGGGGAGTGCGGTCGGAGAGAATAGTTCCGAGCCTTTGAGTGAGAGGGCGCCAAACACTATTGGAAGCACCAAACTTGTGACGGCGCCTGCGGCCACACCGAAAGGAGAGTCCTGCACAATCTCCTCGGCGACGATGGTGGCCACCTTGATTGCGAAAGAGATGCCCCAGACCAATGCCATCCAATCCCAACTAAGGGTAGCTACGGTGGGTAGATCGATTGGGTCCTGTGTGGCGAAGTCTTTGACACCCGACGCAGCCGAGGCGAGGCTGTCGGATTCCGCTGCAAGGGTCGCGTAGAGTCCATTTAGCACTGGTTGAA
>JAKBKR010000152.1 GCA_021832495.1 bacterium
CCCTATCCAATCACCCAAGAACGGGGGTGCGGTACCGGCCAGTTGGGGGGCCCAGGGGGCGCACTATTACGTTCTCGCCCCGCAGCCCTATGCCCCGTACATACCGGAGTGGCAACCCATCCAAGCCGGTTGTCCGGTGGATGTGGGGTTCTGCGACTCTTCGCTCAACGGAGATTATGGGGTCCCATGGGTGTTCAATGCGGCCAACGATTTCATGATGAGCTTTGGTGGAGCGTACGGCGTCTACCAAGGATACAATCAACCGTACTGGACGAACGGAACGTTCGCCTTTGTCGGGGACACCACCTCCCCGATCTCCCATTCGTGGGTCAATCTGACGGCCCTGGCAGGACTGGGCACCGGGACCAAGCCCCAACCCAGCGAGCGGTCCGGAGCACTGATGGTCTACGACCCCAAGCCCAGTGATTGTGGGAACCCTACCCTTCCCCACGGGTGTGTGATCCTCTATGGTGGGATGGCGAGTCCCTACCAATGGAACTGGGTGAACTTCGACACTTGGAGGTTCTGGCTCCCGGTCACTCCGGAGGTCTACGCCGCCCCCGAGAACGTGACTTCCGGGACGGCCCTGTGGCTCAATGTCACCGTGCTCGGGGGAACGGGTCATTACACGAGTTATGACCGGAGCTGGGTCAACAACGACAATCCGAGCGGGTGCGGACCCGGCCCCACCCAGTACAATCCCGGTCCCCGGGCCAACCAGGCTTGGTGCGTGCCCGTCCTGAACAATGCCTGCGGGAACAACCCCTGGGCCAACTTCTTCAATGTCACCGTCACAGTGACCGATACCGCCAACGAGACCGGAACCTCCGGCCCGACCCCTGTCGAAGTGGAGCCTTCACCCCTCACGATCCACTTCTACCGGCAGTATGCGGTCATGTACCCCGGGCTGAGCCAATTCTTGGAACTCGGGCCCGGCTTCGCGCCCAACACGGGGAACGACTTTGGGGTCGTCGCTTGGGCGAACGCGTACAGCTACTCTTCTCCCTCGACGTGGTACCCCATCCAAGTCCAGGCGGACCTCGTGGGCCAACAATCCCTGACGGTCCAAACTTCCCTGGTCAACCCCAGCGGCCAGATGGTGTGGCTCGTGAACGTTCCACAGCATGCCATACTCACGATGGGGAGTTTCCAGCAGATCGAGTTCCAGATCGAGTTCCAGTGCGCCGTGGTCCACACTGTGCTCGACCTCAATGCCACGAGCGGGGCGGCGAAGGAGCCCTACTTCCCCGTGGGCAATTCCAACGAGTTCGGGCTCGTGGAGCCGGACCCCTTCCTCACCACTCTTTGGAATTATGTGATACCCACGCTCAACCATTCGGGTCTCGTCAGCTACTCAAGCACGGTTTCCCAGCCCGGAGCGGGTTCCGGATACGCCCCATTCAACTGGTCGTGGACGCTCTCTGCCACCCTCAAGTTGAACTTTGCGAAGGAGTTAGGGGCCAGTCTTCCGAGCCCGTTGAGCGGAGCGGCCGCCCTCGTCTCTCCCATCTCCATCACGCTCTCGATATCTTCGAGCGGGGCCGTCGGGCTCACCGGGGCGTACGCCTTCCCCTCCTTCAAGATCGCCGATCTCCCCTTCAACATATCGGTCACAGCCAGCGCCCAGGGAAAATGGCAGATCGTCCAGACGCTCCAAGGTTCCACCTTCGTCTCGAACCTGGTCTTGACCAATCTCAGTGTCGGGGTGACGGTCTCGACCACGGTTGGGGCCACGATCCCCGTGACGCCCTTCGGCTTTTCGCTCCCCGGTGTGGGTACCATCGGGTTGAGCATCACGTTCACCTTCACCCTGAGCGTCGGAGTGACGTTGTGGCTCAGCGAGAAGCAGGGAGGTCCCCTCCTGCTCGGCATCCTTCCGGCCAAGGTCGTCAACCTGGAGACCTTGATCAAGCTCATCATCGGGGTTGCGGTAGGGATAAGTATCCTCGGATTCGGGGTCTCCCTGGGCGGAAACCTCGAGTTTGACATCTATCTCGAGATCAACAACCCCTTCCTCCGGGGCATGATCATCTCCGGTACCGTCTATGTGGCGGTCAGCGCACTCTTCTGGTCCACTCAGATCAACATCATCCAGGGGACCTGGTGGCAGGAGGGGAACCCCACCCCCGGCATCCACCATCCCGGCAATGGAACCGGATCGAACGGGTCCTTCGTCATCGGACCCCGGTACTACAACGGGACGGGCTATCAACAGTGGCTCTGGGTGCCCGGAGCCCTGAACGGCACGCTGATGGGCGACACGTACCCCGAGGGCTCCTATGCGACCGCCAGTACCTCCAATGGCTCTTACATTGCGTATGCCACGGACAACGTCTCGGTTCCGAGACCCCTCGGTCTCACCGTCGGCCTCCTCCATGTTGACCCGATCGGACGTACGGTCGGGAGGGTCCCCATGCCCGCGGTTCCGGGAGAGACCACGTTCCAACCTTCCCTCGCCACCCTTCCCGATGGGTCGCTCCTAGCCACGTGGCTGGCCTTGCCCGATTCAGAGTCGACCGCCCCGTCGCCTTTCGCCCTGAGCCATACCGATCTCCAGTATGCCGCCCTGAACACCCAGACGGGTTCCTGGGGTGCGATGCACACGATCTCGAACTGGGGGTTCCCCACTTCGCCGGTCTATTCCGCCTGCGGGGCAGACCCCCGGCTGGTCTTCCTCGACACACCGACGATCTTTGCCCATACGGGGAACCTCGTGGAATACGACCTGGCCACGGGCCTCGAAGTCTACAACGCGACCGTTTCCGACGCCTCCCAGATCGAGTCCTTCGATTGTTCCTCGGGCCTCGTTTCGTGGCAGGACATGTACCTCGGGCAACATGTCCTGAACCTCTCTTCCAATGGAGCGTGGACGGTCCCGACCCTCCCCGGGTACAACATCACCTCGGTCACCGGGGTCTCAGGCTCTCCCGGGGACATAGGGGTCCTGTACCGGAACTCGACGACCTCCGTGTTGGATGTGATCCAGACGTCCACCGGCAGTGTCGTCGCACACTGGACCGGAGGGAACAACGTCTCGCGCGCCCAGATCGAAAGCTATGGAGGCAGCTACCTCCTTGCGATCTCGGCCAGTGACGGGGTGGGCATCTTCCTCCTCACGAACGATGGCTCAACGCTACTGCACTACCTTCCATGGCGCCACCTCGACTCCGCGCAAATGACGGTTTCCAACGGCAATGCCGTGGTCGTCGGGGAGGTCCAATCGGCGAGCGGCTCGCAGGCCCTGCGCAACATGACCATGGCCATCATTCCCATCATCGGGCTCTCAGCGATTGAATCTACGCCGCCAGCCTTGGATGCCGGGACCCCAGTCACACTCTCCGTGACGCCTCAGTACGCGATCGGTCCGGTCCATTACACATGGTCCGGTCTTCCCCCAGCGCCTGCCTCGCAGGACAGCCCCCAGATCCAATGTACCCCATCCGCGGGAGGGACCTTCGGCATCCAAGCCACCGTGACGGATGCCCGTGGCTTCTCGGCGAAGAGCGCCGTCCTCGAACTTGAGGTTCACCCTCCCGTCACCATCACCTCCACCAACATCACCCCGGGACACATCCAAGTGGGAAGCACGGCTTCGCTCGCGGTCACGGCCGCCGGGGGAAGCGGTACTGACTCCTATACTTGGAGTGGTCTGCCCCCCGGTTGCACCACAGCCGGCACTTCTACGCTGGACTGTACCCCGGAGGTCCCAGGCAACTATACCATCTCGGTCGCCGTCAACGATTCCAGCGGAACCATGGCGAGCGCCCTGGTCGGCCAACTCGAGGTCGCTCCCCCCTTGGTCCTCTCCGCCGTGCTCCCAAGCGCGAACCCCGCCACCATCGGTTCGACAGTGACGTTCACGGCGGACGTCACCGGGGGTAGCGGACCTTACCTCTACTACTGGAGCGTCACCCCCTCGGCTTGCCAGTTCATGGCGACCGCCGTTTCCTCCTGCCACTTTGCCTCGGCGGGGACGTACCTCGTGACCCTGATGGTTACGGACGCCGATGGAGCGAAGGTCTCCGCTTCGGTCCAGATTCCCATCGAGGCCGGAGCTCCCGCCCCCGGGACCCCGTTCCTTTGGTACGTTCTCCTGGCCGGGGCTGCGGCCCTCCTGATCGCGAATGTCGTCGTGTGGTGGTGGCCCCGCCACCACGACAAGGGACAGGACCGATGAGCACGCGAAGAGTGTGGGTGGCGATCGCCCTCTTCCTCGTTGCCATGCCCTCGGTCTCCGTCGCTTCTGCCCATGCATTCCCCAGCCGTACCGAGGCGGGCGCTTCCGCAGTACGGTGGCCGAACGCTCTTCCCTTCGGGTGGACGAATGTAACCCCAGCTCTCTCCCCCACGAACCGTTCTGCCGCTGCCATGACCTACGATGCGGAGGATGGCTATGTCCTGCTCTTCGGGGGTCAGGGGGAGAACTTCGCATACCTGAACGACACTTGGGCGTACTCCCAAGGGAACTGGACGAACCTCACCTCCCGGGTTGGTCGCTCGCCCGCGGGGGCCGCATCGGAGCTCATGGCCTACGATGCGACCGATGGTTACGTGGTGCTCTTCCAAGGGTCCCTGGGGGCGACTTGGACCTACGCCCGGGGGATATGGAGCCAGTTGTCCGGGTCTGGGCCCTCTCCCCGTTGGTACTCCTCCATGACGTATGATGCCCGAGATGGCGTCGTCGTTCTCTTCGGCGGCTCGGTGGGCCAGAACTCCCCCGTGAACGACACTTGGTCGTTTGCGCACGGTCAGTGGAGCAATATCACCGCAACGGTGGGCCCCGCCCCCCCAGCTCGCTGGGGAGCGGCCATGGACTACTACCCGAACCTAGCCTCCGGTGGAGGGGTCGTGCTCTTCGGGGGCTGCAATGGGACGTATCTCAATGACACGTGGGCGTTCTCAGGGGCGCATTGGTCCAAGGTCCTTGCTGGTTCGCGAGCCCCCACCCCGCGTTCGGGAGCCAGCATGGCCTGGGATGCAGGGGATAAGGGGCTGATCTTCATGGGCGGTGAGAACGCTACCGCCCGGTACAACGACTCGTGGTTCTTCTACAACTCTTCATGGTACTCACAGAACTTCTCGGGCATCTCCCGGCGCTCCTTCGCCACTCTTGTCGAAGCCCCCTTGGAGGACGGAGACGTCCTCTTCGGGGGAGATTACTATGGGGACCTCCGCGGAGACACCTGGGAGTGGCGGTCCTTCAACGACTTCCCGCAACTGGTCGTGGCCGTCACGGCCTCCCGGTCCACCATCGATATCGGGGGGACGGTGGACCTGAATGCCACGGTTTACGGCTGGGCCGGAGGCAATGGGATCTACCAATACTGGTGGAGCGCCCTACCCCCGGGTTGCCAACGTTCCAACCTTTCGAGCATCGTCTGCACCCCAGGCTCTATCGGGGATTGGCCGGTGGAACTGGCGGTCAACTCCTCCGGGAACAGCACCGGATCGGCCGTACCGCTCGTGGTCCATGTGGAACCCCGGCTCTCCGCGGCGAGCCTCACGGTCTCCCCCGCCAACTCGACCGTCGGGGAAACCGTGGCCCTCAACATGACCGTGAGCGGGGGAACCCCTCCCTATACGTTCCGGTACACCGGCCTCCCCGCGGGATGTGCCTCGATCGATTCCCCCACGATCACCTGTCAGCCGAACGC
>JAKBKR010000153.1 GCA_021832495.1 bacterium
GTTGTCGGTCACGGTCTCCCATGTCCGACACCTCCAAGATTTGAAATAGCTTGGCTCGTTGGGAGCGCCCGGTCATGCCCATCGATTTCGAGCTCTCGGCGGAACAGAAGGAGCTCCAGGAGCTGGCGCGGCGCTTTGCACGGGACGTGATGGCGCCCCGGGCCGCAGCGGCGGATCGCAGCGGCGAGTTCCCGGAGGATGTCTACCGCGAGGCATGGAAGCTCGGGCTCATGAACCTCAATGTGGCGACCGAGTACGGTGGCTCCGGACTTGGAGAACTTGACCAGTGCCTCATCACCGAGGAGCTCGCCGCCGCCTGTGGCGGGATGACCACCTCGATATCGGCCAACTGCCTTGCCCTGCAGCCGATCAACATCGCAGGGACATCCGATCAGAAGGAACGGTTCCTGAAACCCTTCTGCAGCGACTACCACCTGGCCTCTTTCGCCCTGACCGAGCCCGGGGGCGGGAGCGATGTGGCGGGAATGAAGACGACGATCCGTCGCGAGGGGGATGAGTACGTGGTGAACGGGGAGAAGGTCTTCATCACCAACGCACCGCATGCCTCGCTCTACACGCTTTTCGCCACCTTGGACCCCGCACTGCGGCACAAGGGCGTCACCGCGCTGGTCGTGCCCCGCAACACCCCGGGGATCACGCCGGGGAAGGATGAGGACAAGATGGGACACCGGGCGTCGTCCACGAGCTCATTGACCTTCGAGAACGTCCGGGTCCCCGTGGCGAACCGACTTGGTGCGGAGGGCGAGGGATTCAAGATCGCGATGAACACGCTGGACTCTACCCGCACCCCCATCGGGGCGCTGGCGACCGGCATTGCTCGGGCGGCACTCGACCATGCGGCGAAATACTCGCTCCAACGCACGTCGTTCGGAAAGCCGATCGCCGAGCATCAGGCGATAGCGATCAAGCTGGCCGACATGGCCCAGAAAGTCGATGCCGCCCGGCTCCTCGTCTGGCGATCGGCATGGCTGGCCGACCAAGGAAAGCCGGTGCCTCTCGAGAGCTCGATCGCCAAGTGCTTTGCCTCCGATATCGCCATGGAGGTCTGCAACGAGGCCATCCAAGTCTTCGGGGGCTACGGGTACATGCGGGAGTACCCCGTCGAGAAACTGTTGCGGGATGCGAAGTTGACGCAGATCTATGAGGGGTCCAACGAGATCCAGCGCCTGGTGATCGCTAAGGAACTGCTCAAGCGGGTGGCCTAGGAAGGCTATGGACATCCTGGTCTGCGTCAAGCAAGTACCGGACCCGGAGACCAAGCTCCGGGTCTCCCCCTCAGGGAAGACGTTCGACTCGGACGGGGTGAAATTCACGATCAACAATACCTACGACGAGGCGACGGTGGAAGAAGCCCTCCGGATGAAGGAGGAATTCGGATTCTCCGCGCTTAGGGTCATCAGCGTAGGACCGGCCCGGGCCGAAGAGGCGTTGCGGAGCGCGCTCGCCATGGGTGCCGATGAGGCCGTCCTGATAGAGACCCCGCGCGATATGCCGCTCGACCCCCTTCTGGTGGCCCGGTACCTCGCGGCCGCCGCCACCGACATCCCGCACGACCTCATCATGGTCGGCCGCCAGGCGCAGGACGACGAAGCGGGTGCCGTCGGTAGCGCACTTGGGGAGTACCTGGGGCTCCCAAGCTACTCCTTCGTCACGGAACTGACCCCCGTTCCGGCGAACCATCTGCTCAAGATGAAACGTTATGTTGAAGGGGGCGAGGAGGTCTTCTCTGCCCCTTTCCCTGCCGTGCTGTCGATCCTCAAGGGGGCCAAGGATCCCCGGACCCCCACCCTACCTAACATCCTGAAGGCCCGGAAGAAGCCACTCAAGAAGATCCCGGTCAAGGACCTCGAGGCTAAGGTGGCCAACCTCCCGGGGGGAACGCGGCCGACGTCGGAAACATTGGCCTTCACACTCCCCCCACCGCGGGCGGGGGCCAAGATGATCGAGTTCCAGACCCCGGAGGAGGCGGCCGATCGCCTCCTCAAGGTTCTCAAGGAGGAGGCCAAGGTGCTATGACGCTGAACTGCCTCGTCATCACGGACCAAAGGAGCGGGGTGCTCTCTGCCTCCTCCCTTGAGGCCATTTCTGAGGCGCGCCGCCTCGTGGTCAAGGCGGGGGGAGGCACGGTCGCCATCGGGCTGATCGGCTCGGGGCTCTCCCCCGTGGTCGAGGCCGTCAAGGGGCAGGGTGTACAGCGGATCTTCCTCGTTGATCATGCGGACCTGAAGGGATTCTCCGCCTCGGCATTCGCCCAGGCCGCGGTCCGGATGGTCGAAAAGCTTCCGGCACCCGTGGCGGTGCTGATGCCCGACACGGCCCTCGGACGTGAGCTTGCCCCGCGGCTTGGAGCGCGGCTTGGCGCGGCGACTGTCACAGCGGTCGTGGAGATAGTCCCATCCTCCTCGGGTGGGCTCGACGTCAAACGGAAGGTCTTCGGGGGCAAGGCGACCGAGACGGTCCACATGCCCAGCCCGGTGGTGATGAGCCTTCGGCCGAATTCTTTCGCCATTGAATCTTCTTCCGGGGGGAGTCCATCTGTGGAGAGCGTGGAACTGGGCGAACTCCCCGTCCACGCCAAGGGGCTCTCGGTCGAGAAGGTGATTTCCACCCGGGGTGACACCCCCGAACTCACCGAGGCCGCCATCGTCGTCTCCGGGGGACGCGGGCTAAAGGCTCCGGAGAATTTCGTCCTTGTCGAGAACTTGGCCAAGGTGCTCGGGGCCGCGGTCGGCTCTTCCCGGGCGGTCGTGGATGCTGGCTGGCGTCCGGCCTCGTACCAGGTCGGCCAGACTGGGAAGATCATCGCCCCGCAACTCTACATCGCCTGTGGGATCTCCGGCGCAATCCAGCATCTCGTGGGCATCACGAACTCCCGGTGCATCGTGGCCATCAACAAGGACCCGGCGGCGCCTATCTTCAAGATCGCAGATTATGGCCTCGCCGGGGATGCGCTCACGATCCTTCCCGCGCTCACCCACCTCGTGAGCCAATCGAGGGGCCTCCCCGATCCCCATTGAGCCTGCCGGGGGCCCGTGGGACATGACCCCGGGCACCGGCAGACAAACCATCGCTCAACTCCTGCTGGAAGCCTCCTTGGTCTCCCGTTCCCTTGCGCACGTTTGCCAGTAGCTTTGTAGCTACGTCCGTTCTAAGTCCTTGGAACCACCTCTTAGAAAAAAGTGCGGATTAAATACCCCGTCATAGAAATGCTCTGACAAGGTGATGAAGATGCGGAACGAGATCCGTAGTGAAGCGAAACGTGGTGAGCGAACAGAAGCTTATGAAGGGGGTGCATAGGTATGGCGTTCATCGACGACCTGGCCCTTGTTGAGGTCCTGCTCCTGTTGGCCGCCTCCGTACTAACGTACGTGGGGCTGACGGGTTGGTGGGCCATGCGGAGGAACGACCCTGTCGGGCTCCGGAACGCGATCAAGGGAGGGGCGATCCCTGTGGGGATGGTCGGGGGGTTCACCTTGGCGCTCGCGCTATGGGGCGAAATGACATGGCCCTTCCCGGGATCGATGGCAGGATACAACATATTCTTCCTGGACGTCATGGCCCTGTTCGGCATCGTGATGGTGGCCTACGCCATCGGAGCGTACTATTCCCTGCGTCTGCAGTACCTCGGCATCTTGGCTCTGGTCGCGGGTGCCGTGACCATCTTCTACGGGTACACTGGCTACACTGCGACCCCGGCCTTCACGAAAGACCCCTTTGACACCCTGCTGCTCTACCTGGGGTTCGGAGTGGCCGGCATCGCGGCCTTCCCGGCCAGCATCGTGGTCGATCTCTACCTCGCCGCAGCGGAGGGGAACAGCACCTTCTGGACCTCGGTCGCCACAAGCCAGAGCCGGCAACGGCTGGGCATGGCGGCCCGGGGCATCGGCGCCATCCCGGGATCCAAACCCAAAGCCTCGAATGAGACGGAGGAGGCAAGCAGCGAGAGTATGGCCACCTACCGGGTCCCCTACATCCTGCAGCTTGTCATCCTGGCCTTCCCGCTGTTCATGGCGCTCGCGGGCCTCGCCGCCGGCTGGTACTTCGCAGTGACGCTCCCGGGGCACCTCGGGCTCGGACCTGCCAAGGCCCCGTAGGTTGAACCCAGGCCGATGCAGCAGGAAGCGGACATGCCGATGAGGGGGATGGGTATGAACTTCGCCCTCCCCCTCACAAACCTTTTCCACGGATCTATGGAGCTGACTGGAGTCACGCCACAGATTCTGTTTGGCTCCACTATTCCAGGGCATCACGGGTCGGGGACCGGCGGTGCACCATGAGGGAGCTCGTCACCTCAAACAGAACCACCCCGGAGGTGGCAGGGAGCGCCTCCCCTGCCACCTCAACCATTTTCCTCGGGGACCTCCTCCGGTGGGAAGCCATCGGACGGTCGGGGAGTCGAAGGTTCCGCCGAATCTTGAACCGGAGGAGCACGGGGCGGATCCTCGGCGGTGTCTGAGTGAGCAGGGCGAGACCCGTCTCTCCGTTTGCCGAACTGTACTCGCGGGAGCTCGCAGGGTGCCTATATCCGGTCCTAGGGATTCCGTTCGTATCCGTGAACGACGAGCCGTCGGTTCCCGAGGTCGTGCTCAAGATCTGGGTTCACCCGGGCCGCACGCAGGAGGATGTCCGGTGGGATGTGTGGCGGAAGGCTTGGGTCATCGCTGTCCGTGATCCCGCCATCAGTGGTAGGGCGAACCGAGCGGTGGAGCACCTATTGTCCGTGCGGCTCGGGGTCGCTCCGTCCGCAGTATCGATCGTCACCGGGTCCCAGTCGCCGTTGAAGTCGGTGCGGATATTGGGGATCGGCCCGTCAGAGGCCGAACGCCGGCTCCACCAACGTCCCGGGACGTGAACTCGGGACGGCTCGACCTCACCGAGCCCGGGGCGCGGAGAGCTTTCGCCCGAGGATGAGCTCCTGGATCTCCGTGGTACCCTCCACGATCGTGAGTACCCGCGCGTCCCGGAATACGCACTCAGCGGCGGCGCGCTCGTCCGGATCCGTCGAGAGTTCCGCCGTGAAGTCGTACGCCCGGCGCGCCACATCGAACGCTACCTGGGAGCAGAACAATTTGGCGGCGGAGGCCGCCAGACCATAGTCCTCCCCCGCATCCTTCAATTTCGCAGCCCGGTCGACCAGGGCAGAAGCGGCCTCGACGGATACATGGGCTCGGGCGAGGACGCTCTTACGCCAATCTTCGGATCCCGTCCGGACCCGGGATGAAAGGAGAGCGAGGGCCGCCCGGGCAACCCCGAGCGAGGTGGCGGATATTCCTACGCGGCCGCCCTCGAGTGCCGTCATGGCGATCTCGAATCCCCTTCCTTCGGGTCCCAGCATGGACGATCCCTCGACTCGGCATCCATCGAACAAGAGCTCGGTGGTCTCAGATCCCAATAAGCCCAGCTTCTCCAATCGTTTCGTTACGGAGAAGCCGGGCGTCCCGTGTTCGACCAGGAAGCAACTGATCCCCTTGGCCTCCAAGTCCGGGTCCCGAGTGGCGAACACAAGCACGATGCGGGCCGCGCCTCCGTTCGTGATGAAGATCTTGGAGCCATCCAAGCGCACCTGGTCTCCTTCCCGAGCGTACCGGGTGGTGAGGTGTTGGGCATCGGACCCG
>JAKBKR010000154.1 GCA_021832495.1 bacterium
GATACTCGAGGACGGGACGGGCCGGGTACTCCTGCTCAAACGCTCCGACAAGGTGGGTTCGTTCCAAGGTCTGTGGGCAGGGGTCAGTGGGTACATCGAACCCGGGGTCACGCCCCGGGATCAGGCCATGACAGAAGTGCGGGAGGAGACAGGGATCGCGGCCGATGCTCTCACGCTCCGGAAGGAGGGCCCCGTGGTCTATGCACGGGACGGTGCCCGGATGTTTGCTGTCCATCCCTATCTGTTCCGTGTCTCGAACACCGCCGTGGCATTGGACTGGGAGCACACAGAATCCCGATGGATCGAACCGTTCTCCCTCCCGAGCTTCGCCACGGTCCCGAGACTGGACCGTGTGTTCGTCGCCCTGGGTCTTCCCTCGGGCCCCAAGAACTGAACCCTACTTTCCTTCCCCGCCGGTCTTCGAGTGGGAAACTGGGCGGCTTCCGATGGCTTAATCCTGCTCCAGGTTCTCTCGGGACGCATGCGCCAAGCCCCCGTCCGTCGCCACGGTACCTCCCGATCGGAAAGGGACCGTTGGCGTGCCACCTACGAACGGACCCCCTATCGCTCGCTCCCCTGGTTTGACGAGGGACCCAGCCCCCATGTAGAACTGGCGGTCCGAGAGAGGGTCCTCTCCCCGCCGTCCTCTGTATTGGACATCGGCTGTGGCGCGGGATCGAACGTGCTCTTCTTGGCCCGGTCCGGGTTCGCTGCCCATGGCATCGACCTCGCCCCGAAGGCTGTGGCGACCGCCCGTCGGAGGGCCGAGGAGGAAGGCCTCACCGTGCATGTACAGGAAGGCGATGCCCTGACGCTCCCCTTCCCCGACCAAACGCTCGACGGAGCCGTGGACAACGGGTGCTTCCACACGATCCCCATTCCCCGAAGGCGCCACTACGCCCGCGAGGTAGCCCGCGTGCTCCGTCCCGACGGGGTCTTTCTGCTCGGTTGGATCGGACGCGAGACCACAACCGTCGAAGGGCCACCGCACCGGCCCTCCTTGAGGGAAGTGACGACCTCGTTGGAACCGCACTTCGTCTTCTTGCGGACGTGGATCAACGAGCAGCCTCTGCGCGGGCCGGGACCATCCGAGAACCCCTGGACAATGTACTACGCCTACCTGCGTCGCCGGAAAGGAAAGCAACCACCGCCTCGGTAAGGGGAAGGCCGGGCGCAGAGGTTATGTCTTCTGGCCGGTGAGGGAGAGGCATGACGCTCTACTGTAGTTCGTGTGGTGCCCAGAACCCTGACGAAGCCCGCTTCTGCTTCAAATGCGGGAAGCCCATGACCGCCCCGAGCGGGACCCCGGCACCCCAGTCGCGGTCCAGTTCGACGGACCCGAAGAACCTCGTGTGCCATTCGTGCGGGGCCCCGCTCAAACCCATGGCTGGGGAGACCATTGTCACCTGCGAATATTGCGGCAGCTCGGTCGCCCTCTCCGGGGACGGATGGAAGGACATCAAGACCCATACCATGCTCCTCCCCAAGGTCTTCGACGAGAAGGAAGCCCTCGAGGTTTGCCGAGGCTGGATGGATCAGGGATTCCTCCACCACCACGACTTCGAGGAAAGCCACCTGGTCGAGGGGAAGCTCTCGCTTGTGCCCTATTGGATCGTCCCGGCATCCGCCGCGACCCATTACACCTACGAGGACGTCGCCATGGAATCGGCGAAGATCGGGGGCTCGATCGCCGCGGCTGCGCTCGTAGGAGGAATGCTCTCGGGGGGGAACCGGGGGGGCGGCGGCTTCATCGTTGCGCCCATGTTCATCGGGGGCGGAGGCAGCAGCCGACGGGCCGCCGAGATCGCCGGGCAATACGAGTACCCCGTGGTCGCCGTCCAAGGTCTCCAGTCCTACCAACCCCGGGATTACCAGTTCGACCTGCTCGCGCGAGTCCCCTTCGAGAAGCGCAAGGTCCCCTCGGGGTACCCCATCCTCAACGGGGATATCAGCGAGGATTCTGCCAAGTACATGGCCAAGAACTACATCGTGGCCGTACAAGGGGAAAAGGCGCACAAGGCGCATCGGATGGTCCAAAGCCTCCAGACCGATGTGAATGTGCAGGACGGAGAGCTCATGCACGCCCCCATCTGGTACTTCACGTTCGACAAGAAGGGCCAGAAGAGCATACTCCTCGTGGACGGCAACCGGATGCAGATCCTGAACTCGGTCCACTGACGATCTGAGGTGCCTACAGAACGCTCAGAACCCAGGGCAACCAACGCCGTCGGCAACGGTCCGGGCCAGGGGAGCGAAGGCCGGTCACCAGAGGAAGTGCATGAAGCCGTTGAGCAGCCCCTGGAATGTCAGGTGATAGTATTCGAAGAGGATGAACCCGAGGAGAACGATGATGACCGCACTGGTCAAGGAACCGAAGCCACCAAATCGCGAGAGGTGGATGCCCTTGCGCGCGACCGGACCGGGCGGTTCCTCCGCGCTCCGCTGATGATGGAAACCGGAGGCCATCGACATGGCGTCATACAATTGTCTGACACGCCATAAAAGGGTTTGGGTTCCACTGGAAGAACATCCGGCAATCGGTCTCACCCTTTCCTTTTGGGGACTCTTGCTCGCTGGGAAACATCGACCAGAGTGAGCGCCAAGCCATGATAACGGTCGCCAAGCCGAATGCCTTTGGGAGGATGTCTACGGATGCCTACCCGTGCCTTACCTATGTTGGTCCGTTCCCGGGGATGATGGAGCGACCGAAGACCTCGGTGCGTTGCCTCCTGTTTTCCAGTCCGACGGTGGGCGAGGGATGGCCCACGGCCTTCCCCGGTGCGTTCGATGGTTTCCTTACACGAGTACCCCATCCCGAACTGGATCACCTAGGACCCTCGGGGTGGTCTCGGTGAGAGTCGCCAGCGCTACGTATTTCGTGCGCTGGTCGGGCGAACATATATATACAAAAGAGTGGTTAAACTCGACCGGTGATGTTCGAATGGACGCGGAAAGCTTGAGGGCGGAGGGACCAAAGGCGTTTCTGCCGGCCACCCCTTCCCCGTCCCCGGAGGGACCCCGGCTGGTGGATGCCGTCGGGGGGACCCCCCTTATCCGCATTGGGGAGCGATCTCTCGGCCTCCCGCCGGATGTACAGCTCTGGGGCAAGGCGGAATTCCTGAACCCCGGAGGCTCTGTCAAGGACCGCACGGCGCTCTCCATCGTTCAAGATGCGCTCACCCGCGGCGACCTCTCGGGAGGGCGCACGCTCCTCGATGCCTCAAGTGGCAATACGGGCATCGCCTACGCCATGCTTGGAGCGGCGCTGGGGTTCCCGGTCGAGATCGTCATTCCCGAGAACGCTAGCGCTGAACGGATCGCGCGTCTGCGGGCCCACGGGGCCAAGATCACCTTTTCTAGCCGCCTCGAGGGAACGGATGGCGCTCAGGCGATCGCTCGGGAAAAGGCAAGGTCGGGGCCGGAAAGATACTACTATCCAGACCAGTACAACAACCCATCGAACCCGCGGGCCCACTACCGGACCACCGGTCCCGAGATCTTCCGCCAGACCGGCGGAAAGATCACTCATTTCGTTGCCGGGGTAGGGACGGGCGGGACGATCTCCGGTGTGGGAAAGTACCTGAAGGAACGCACGGCGGTCACGGTGATCGGCGTGGTCCCGGACCAGCCGATGCATGGCATCGAAGGGTTGAAGCATCTGCCCACGAGTGTTCGCCCCGGTACCCTCGATGCGTCTGTGGTCGACCGCTGGGTCGAAGTCTCGACCGAAGATGCCGTGGCGATGGTCCGGACGCTCGCCCGGTCGGAAGGGCTCTTCGTCGGCACCTCTTCGGGGGCCGCTGTCGAGGCTGCCCGCCAGGTCGCCGCGGAACTCGACCACGCCCGGATCGTGTGCGTGCTGCCCGACGGGGGGGAACGTTATCTCAAGGGAACGTCCTGGGAGGACTCCCCATGACGCAGTTCTTCACCGAGCTCGAGCTCCGGGAGGAGCACGAGACCCTCTTGCGGCGCCACGGAGAGGAGACCTATCCCGAGGAGGCCTGCGGCTTCCTCATCGGCCCGCCCCCCGTCGCCGGGAATCCCCGTAGGGTCGTGGATGCGGTCGTCCGCGCCGAGAACGAAAAGCGGAGCGAACGGACCCACCGTTTCCTCATCAACCCCGAGCAACTCCGGCACCTTGAGCAGTACTGGGAGGCGAAGGGTCGCAGTGTCGTTGGCATCTACCACTCCCATCCCGACCATCCGGCTGCGCCCAGCCAGTTCGACCTCGAGCATGCGTGGCCCTGGTACGTCTACGTCCTCATCGGTGTGGACCAAGGACGGGCGCAAAAGGTGGCGGCCTTCGAGCTCGATCCGGACGGGGCGGGTTGGCAACCCCGCCCCATCGTGCATCCCCTTCCTCCCCTCATCACGGGAAGGTAGACAAGAGGTCAGAGAACATGAGCGTGGAAGTATTGGTGCCCACCGCGTTGCGCGGCTTCACGGAAGGCCGGGGCTCGGTGGCGATCGAGGGAAAGACCGTGGCCGAGGTGCTCCAGAACCTGACGAAGCGGTACGCGAGCCTGCGCCCGCACCTGTTCGACAAGGACGGGAGGACGCGGAGCTTCGTGGGGATCTTCCTCAACAACGATGATGTCCGGCAGCTCCAGAAGGAGGCCACCCCCGTGAAGGACGGGGACGTGGTCCAGCTCGTGCCGGCGATAGCGGGGGGCAGCCCCGGTGCGGTCGCCTTCCCATCGATGACCAAGCTGAAGGCCACGCCACGGGAACTGACCCACGCCCAGATGAAGCGCTACAGCCGGCATCTGATCCTACCGGAGGTCGGCCTCGGGGGACAGCGCAAGCTCCTCGATTCGAGCGCCCTGGTCGTGGGGACGGGTGGGCTCGGGGCCCCCCTCGGGCTCTACCTCGCCGCGGCCGGTGTCGGAAAGATCGGGCTGGTCGACTTCGATGTCGTCGAGCCGAGCAATCTGCAACGGCAGGTGATGTTCGGCACCGAGGACGTCGGGAAGCCGAAGCTGGACAGCGCCGAGCATCGGCTCAAGTCGCTCAACCCGGACGTCGAGATCGTGAAGCACAATGTGCACCTCGACAGCTCGAACGCACTATCGATCGTGGGAGGCTACGACGTCGTCATCGACGGGACCGACAACTTCCCTACCCGATATCTCGTGAACGATGCGGCGGTGTTGAACAAGGTCCCTTTGGTCTACGGTTCGATCTTCCGTTTCGAGGGACAGGTGAGCGTCTTTGGTTACCGGAACGGGCCTTGCTACCGTTGCCTCTATCCGGAGCCCCCGCCCCCCGGACTGGTCCCCTCCTGCGCCGAGGGGGGAGTCCTTGGGGTGCTGCCGGGCATCGTCGGTTCCCTCCAAGCGGTCGAAGCCCTCAAGATCTTGCTCGGCCGGGGGGAGACGCTTTCGGGCCGTCTGCTGCTCTTTGATGCGCTCAATCTCAAGTTCCGCGAGCTCAAGGTGAAGCGGAACCCGGAGTGTCCGGTCTGTGGGGACCACCCCACCCAGAAAGGGCTCATCGATTACCAGGCCTTCTGCGGCATCGGCGGTATCCCGGACGATACCGGCCACGAGATCGAGCCCGAACAGCTCCGGGAGGAGCTGCTCGGTCCGAACCCCCCCGTGCTCCTCGATG
>JAKBKR010000002.1 GCA_021832495.1 bacterium
CAGTCCATCGTAATCCATCGGCTCCGGGAGTCCGTGGGCGTCCTGCGGGTCTTCCCACAGGGTGAGGTGGGGAGCGATCGTCTCACGATCCCGCCACTCCGAAAGGAAGCTCGACCCTTCCTCGACCGAGAATGCGCCCAGGCCACCCATCGAGAGCATGTTCATGAGCTCCGCAATGGCCGGAGCGCCAAAGACCACATCATATGATCCCGGGGGAAGGGGAACCACCTTCCTTCGGGGGATCCTTTCAAGGGCCCGGTGAGCGATCTCCGGAAGGGACACCCCGTGGGGATCGGATGAGGCGCCTTCCGCCCACCCCGAAACCGGGGGGTCCACCGACAGGTCCTCGACAAGTAGCGAACCCTGATAGATGTTCCGGGTGGCGACCCTATGGCGCCCGGATGAGTTCCCAACGGACAGTGTAACCTGCCCTGCGTTGTAGACCCCGGCCACCCGGGAGGTCGGAAACTCACGAGCTACGGTCCCGAGGGCTTCGGCTGCGCTGCGAGCCGCGGACTCGGCAATCTGACCCAGGTCCACCGCCGCTAAGCCGGTTTCGTGGACCTCCTCGGGTCCGGGACCTGGAAATGCGGTGAGCGCCACCGGCTCTTGCGAACTCCGGGCCATGGCTTCCGCCGAGTCCACCAACGTCTTGATGCCCCCCTCAGAAAGGTCTGTCGTGGTCGCCAGCCCCATCAGGTTCCCTGGGACGATGACGCGGAAGGAAACGTACTCCTTCACCTCGTGAATGGGCTGATAGATCTGCGAATTGGCGAGACGAAGGGTCAACCACCGCTCTGTCATGTGCCGTACGTCGGCGGGATGGGAGGTACGTGCGAGGATGCGGGAAACCACCGGGTCCCAGGGGGATCCCTCCGCTCCAGGTTCCTCCCGCGTCATCCGCCGGTGCCTCCGATGCGCACGTGACGGAACAGACCGAGCGGTGCCCCGTGGGCCACGCGCATCGTCTGGGTGGGTTGGCCCTTCCCGCAGTTCGGGAGCCCCCACACATGGTAGGTATCCTTGTTCCCGAGGGCTTCCAGCGAGCCCCAGAACTCAGGTGTGATGCCCGAATAGATCGGGTTTCGGACTAGGGTGGTGAGCTCCCCATGCTCGATCCTCCGCCCCACCTCGGTGCCGAACTGGAAGTTAAGGCGCTTATCGTCGATGGACCAGGAGACGTTCGTCTCCATGTAGATGCCGTCCTTGACCTCGGAGATCAGCTCATCCCGCCCATGGTCGCCCGGAAGGAGGTTCACGTTCGTCATGCGGATGATGGGCATGCGGAGGGGCCCGTCCCCGCGAACCGTTCCGCCACTCGAAGGAAGCCCTTGACGGGCCGCCATCTCGCGCGAGCTCAGGAAGCCGGAGAGTATGCCGTTCCGGACGATGTCTACACGCCGGGCTGGGACGCCCTCGTCATCCCATCCGAACGAACCCATCGCTCCCGGGACTGTGGCGTCGGCCACGATGTTCATGACCGGAGACCCGTACCGCAATTTCCGGATGTCCCCGGGCCGCACGAAGCTCGTCCCGGCGAACCCCGCTTCATAGCCAAAGACCCGATCGAGTTCCGTTGCATGTCCGACGGACTCGTGGACCTGGAGCGACAGCTGGTCGCTCGATAGCACGAGGTCCATTGTTCCACTGGGGGCTGTGGGCGCCGACAGCAAGGCAACGGCATCTTTGCCGACCCGTCCGGCCTGCCTTGGAAGGTCGAGACCCCGGATGAACTCAAAACCCCCCTGCGCAAAGTCTCCACCGAAACTGTTCGGGTACGATCGACGCTGAGACTCCCCTTGCGTGTGCGCCACCGCACTGATCCCGCCTCCCACGTGCGTGATCGCGGAACGATAGCTTGCGCCTTCGGAGGATGCGTACAGCTTCTCCTCGTGCCAGACCGTCATCTCGGCCTTGCCTGACTTGACCTCCGGGGCCACATGCAGCGCCGCCTCGGCCTCCGAAATGATCCGGATCTTCTCCTCAAGTGGAACGGCAAAGGGGTCTTCGCGCACGCGCGTCTCGTATGTACCCCCATGGGGCAGATCGTTCTCGAGAGCGAATGGCACCTCCGCATCCGCCATCCCCGTGCGCCGGGAGAGCCGCACCGCCCATTCGGCTGTTTCCCGGATAGAGGCCCGGTCCAAGCGGGTGGTGGAGGCAAACCCCCAACCTCCTCGGCCAAGAACCCGGATGCCGAACCCCGGCTCATCCCCGGTGCTCAGGACCTCCGGAGTACCATTACGGATGGAGAGGTACTCCAGCCTATTATGAAGGAAGAGCCGGGCATCGGTGAAACGGGCGCCCGATCGGGACGCGGTGTCGAGGGCTTCCTGGAGCAGATCTTCCGACACGCAGCGCCTCTTCGGTCCCCCAAGAACCCGTGGGAGGAAAAAGGTAGCGATGAGGGACGGGGCCTATCTCAGCCGGGTCAGTCCAGCCGCACGAGCTGCGCAACGATCTCGCGCGTCCGGGGCCGTACATCGAGTTCGATGAGCACGACCTGCTGCCACGTTCCCAAGCTGAGACGCCCATCCTCGACTGGGATCGAAATGCTTGGACCGATGATGGAGGCCCAGATGTGGGATGGGGCGTTGTCGTCGCCACCGGTCTCCGAATGGAGGTACGTTCGCCCTGCGGGAACCAGCTCGTCCAGAATCGAACCCAGGTCTTGGATCAGCCCCTTCTCGTTCTCAATCGTTGTTAGCGCGGCGGTCGACCCCAAAACGAAGAGATGGAGGATACCTTCGCGGACCCCGGTTTCCCGCACCCACTGGCCCACCATGGCACCCAGCTCCACCACGTCCTTCTGACCTCGTGTGGCCACTTGGAATCGCCGCGAACTCTTCTCCACCATGCGAGCCCGTCAAGTGTCTAAGAGTAAAGACGTACTGTAGGGATACAAGAACTCTCCCTTCAGTTCCCGAAGTTTGACCTAGGGTGGTCCGGCGCGTATGCGATGGAACCGAAGGCATCCCTTCCCTCCAAGCTCAACTCTATCCTCACTTTGGGCCGCGCCCCATCCCGAACCCACCTCTTTGGAATGATACGAACATTGGACAGGGTGCCAGCCCTCCTGCGGGCCTGCCCTAACCCTGGAATTGCCGGATACGTATCTAGATGCGGGGTTGATGCGAGTGGGAAATGTCTCCACCAGAAATTGAGGAGGTCCGATGCCGACGCAAACGTGGTAAGCCCTATATATTGAGTGGGGAGGTGCGACACAGGCGCCAGTTTCTAATGACGACCATGTCGGCTGCGCAAAGAGGCCGGATGCAACGGCAGAGGGAGTACTGGTCGGGCCGTTACCGGGAAGACCCCGACCTCTTCGGAAGCGATGAAAGTGAATTCGCGCACTGGGCCCTGGATATCATCGGGGTCGAACCCGTCGGTAGAAAGCTCTTGGAGCTCGGCGCCGGCAACGGGCGGGATATGCGCTTCTTCCATTCGGCAGGCTTTCAGGTCGAGGGCGTGGACTGCGCCGGGGATGAGCCCGCCCGAGCAAGGGCCGGGGCCATTACGTCGAACATCCAGTGCAAGGATGTCTTCGACTTTCTGCACGATCACGAAAGGGGATCCGCGGAGGTGATCTATTCCAACCTGTTCTACAACATGGACTTCACGGAGGCAGATCATCGCGCCCTGTTCGCCGAAGCAGGACGCATCCTCAAACCCGGTGGATTCCACCTCTATTCGGTCCGTACCGTAAAGGACAACTGGTATGGAAGAGGAAAGTTGGTGCGCCGCGACACGTATGATTCGACACCGGACGGCACGGTGATGCACTTCTTCTCGGAAGCTTACGCCAACCGACTTCGCCGGGGAAGTTTCACACTCATCACCATGGAGGAACGCCTGAAGGGGAAAGGCGACTTTCCTATCGACGTCTACTACGTGGCGGAGCGGAAACCGTAACGAGTCCCGCCACTGTCCTGAGCATCCCGGGCCGAGGGGGTCCTCGTTCGCCAATATGCAACCCATCCGTTCCCGATGGGGAAGGCCAAGGTTGATGTGCCACCTCCCCATGCCGGGGACCACACGTGGGGCAGATGGATCCGAACGGAGATTCGCACGGCGTCGTAGGTCCGGGTATCGACACCGACGGCGAGACGCGAGGCTACACACTGTGGCTTGAGGGACTTCCCGGATCCGGGAAATCCACCCTCGCACAGTTGCTCTCGGGCATCCTGCGCTCGAGCGGCCGGCATGTGGAACTCTTGGACGGGGATGAGGTCCGCCGGGGACTCTCCGCCGACCTCGGGTTCTCCCGGAAGGACCGGGAGACGCACGCCCATCGCGTCGGCTACGTGGCCAGCCTTCTCTCACGCAACGGGGTTGTCGCGATCGTCTCGCTCATCACCCCCTACGAAAGCTCGCGCCAGGACGTTCGCTCGATGATGCAGGATCGCCTCCTCGAGGTCTGGCTTCGATGTCCCCTTCGCGTCTGCGAACAGCGGGACCCGAAGGGCCTTTACAAGAAGGCGCGCGAGGGGAAGGTCAAGGGGTTGACCGGGGTCGACGATCCGTTCGAAGACCCTGCCGCCCCCGACCTCATCGTGGACACCGACACGCTCACCCCCGATGCCTGCATCTCCGCCATCCTCACCGAGGTCCGGCGGCGGGGTCTGGGCTAGGACGGCTCGTACAACGATGAAGAAGGTTCTCGTCACCGGGGGTGCCGGTTTCATCGGGAGCCATCTCGTCGACACCCTGGTGAGGAACGGTTCCGAGGTGGTCGTGATCGATGACTTGCATCCCTCAGCCCACCGAGGAAGGCCCGACTACCTCAACCCCTCCGCCCGATACGTGTGGGCCAACGTCGGTGATGTGTCGACCTTGGATGAGACCCTCTCCGGTGTCGACACGGTCTACCATCTCGCCGCACTGCTCGGTATGGTGGAGAGCCAGCGAGACCCCGTCTCCTTCGTCCGGGACAATGGGCTGGCTACGGCCACCCTGCTCGACCGGGTGGGACGGATGTCGCGGCGGATCGAGCGGTTCGTGGTCGCTTCCTCGAATACGGTCTACGGAGAGGGGCCGGCCCAATGTGCCCGGTGTTCAACGGTGGTGCTGCCCGGCCTGAGGGACCCTATTGCCCTCGCAAAGAAACAATGGGAGGTGCTCTGTCCGCGGTGCCATGGCCCGGTCGAGCGGAAGGCTACGCCCGAAGAACACCCCCTACGGCCCGCCTCGGTCTATGGGCTCACCAAACGCGACCAGGAAGAGCTGAGCTTGCTCCTCTTGCCACCACAGGGGATCCCCACGATCGCCTTGCGCTTCTTCAACGTCTACGGCCCTCGGCAATCCCCCACCAACCCGTACGCCGGGGTCATCTCGATCTTCCGCGGAAAGCTTCTCGCTGGGGACCGCCCTCCCGTGTACGAGGACGGGATGCAGACCCGAGACTTCGTCTCCGTCCACGATGTCGTCTCCGCGCTCTTGCTATCGGGCACCCGGGATGGACTTTCTTCCCAGGCGATCAACGTGGGTTCGGGGGTCCCGACACCGGTCCTCAAGGTGGCCGAGGAGGTCATCCGGCTCTCCAAGCAGGACGTTGCGCCCCTCATACTTAACACGCACCGTTCGGTCGACATCCGTCACTCTTTCGCCGACATCAGCCGGGCGAGATCGGTCCTCGGTTATGCGCCGAAGGTTTCGCTCGAGGAAGGACTTTCCGAGCTCTTCAGTGGATCCACTCCGGGATGATCGTACCCTGCATCGAGGGATCCGGCCGCTGGCCCAGCATCGAGAGCAGGGTGGGGGCTACATCCAGTATCGAACGCTCGGGTCCCGGGCCGCGGGTTGCCGTACCCGTCATCACATAGATCCCGTTCCAATCGTGGACGGCGTCGTCCGGGCCCGTGTCGTTCTCCGCGAAGAAGAGGTTGTGATGACCCACGGTCCCCGAAGCCCTCCAATCAAGGTTGCCGAAGTAGGCCGTGAGGTCCGGTGCGTCTCCATGGACCTCCCGGTAAAGCTTGTCCGGTGGAAAGACCTCGACTGGGAAGGGAAGTCCCTCGGGAGTCCGCAGGCTCGATAGCTTGCTCGTGATCTCCCGGACCAGGCCCTCCACCTCGGTTTCTTTGACGATCCCGGAAGCTTCCCGCCCGCGGAGATTGAGGAATATCCTCGAGTAGTATCCACCGGTCGCCCAGGCCCGGGTCGACGACCAACGGACACCGGCCTTGTCCAAAGGAGTGCCCGCAGGGGGAGTGCCCGGGATGTCCAGGAATCCCAGGCGGCGTAGCCATTCGTTGATGGCGAAGCAACCTTGCATGCTCTTCGTACCATGATCGCTCGCCACGAGGATGCGGGCATCCCGGGGGAGGACCGCCAAGAGCTCTCCCACTTCGCGATCGAGCATTGAGTAGTATCGTTCCGCCTCCTTTTCGAATTCGTTCCCCGGCCGATACCCTGGATGGGAGGGGTTGAAGAACTTCCAGAAGGCGTGATGGAATCGGTCCGGTCCGATGTCGTGCACTGCGAAAAAGTCCCATGGTTCTTGCTTCCACACGTACCGAGCTAGCGCCCATCGCTGCCGGGTGAGGCGCCAGATGTCGGCGAGGGTCGTCTTCCGGTCTTCCTTTCGAAACGGGACGTCGAACAGGAGCGGTTCGCCGAGTGCCTTCTCGATCGGTCCTTTCATCTCCGGTGGAAAAACCGAGTCTGGGACCCCGTCCGGAGTCAGGAAATCCCCAGTGGAGATCCCGTTCACCCGAGGGGCGGGATACGCGGGCGGCATCCCCAGCACGGCGACCCGGCCCCCGGCTTTGGAGAACGTGGACCATATCGGAGGGCGGAGCAAATGGGAGGGAGTGGGAACATAGCCCCCCGAATATGTGCCCACTTTCCGCTGGTGGATGCCATAGATCCCAAGGGTCCCCGGGTCTACCCCGGTGAACATGACAGCCCAAGCTGGGATCGTGATGGGGGGGTGACAGGTGTGGAGCGGACCGTATGTGCTCCGCTCAAGCAAGGCCTGCATGTGGGGCATGACCCCAAGAAAACGTTCGAAGATCAGGCTCGGTGGAATCGAGTCGAGTCCGAGCACGATCACCGGTCTCGCCATGGGGGATCAGCGGACGGTGTTCTGTGAGACAGCGGTTGGCACGGAGGTGGTTTTCTCCGAGGCGAGGGAGAGCTCCCTCAGGAGCCGGAGGAATCCCACCCCTTGGTGGACGACAAGGCGGCCAAGGGACCCCGGTGCGAAGACCCGGCTGTGGGAGTCGAACCGGGGTTGGTGATGGATGGGGATCTCGATCCAATGATAGCCGGCCCGGGCCCAACGCACCATGAACTCGGACCAGAAACTGCCGTTCATATAGTGTACCCGGCGAGCGATCTCCTTCGCCGGTCCGGAGGGGATGAGTTTGAGGGAGCTCGTGATGTCCTTCATCCGGAGGTCAAAGCCGATGCGGTTCATCGTCTGGAACAGGATGGAAATGAATATCCGGACGAAAGGGTCTGCCCGGCGTACCCGCCACCCTGAGAACAGGGTCAGGGGGTCCCGAGGCAGATTGAGGAACCGGCGTACGTCCTCAGGATCGTACTGGGCGTCCGCATCCACGAACAACAGCCATGGGGTCTGGGCCTGTTGGATACCGTGGGCAAGGGCACCCCCGAAGCCGAGGGATCTAGGGTGGCGGATGAAGGTGAGCGGGATTTCTTTCGATAGGGAATCCAGCACCGTAGGCGTATCGTCCGTGCTCGCGTCGTCGAGGACAAGGAATTCCAGACGGGAATTGCGGGGACGCATCGCCCAGATGCCGGTGAGCACGGAACCGAGCAGCCTCACCTCGTTGCGGGAAGGGATGATGACCGTAGTGTCCAGATTGGAGGCTTCCCCAGCGACCGAGCTCTCCTTGGATTCCAATCGCACGTCCTACCCCCACCTATGCTATGGGTTCTCAGGATAAAAAGTCTCTTCCGTTCGACAGGGCACTACCAGCGCGGATTCACCCAACGCACTGGCGAAGAGACTCGCACCTTTGGGGATGCTAAATTCGGACCAAAGGTTTCCCAAGGACCACAGAAAAATGAACGGGTTCAGAGCCCCGTCACGCACCAGCGTGACGGAGCTCCGTGGGTTAGGAGGGAGGGGCGAGAGCTTCAGGCCTTGGTGAAGCCCGGCTGGCCCTTGAGGGCCTGGATCCGGTAGTACTCCGGGTCCACGATGACCTCGCCGTTGATACCCATCGTGTCGATGGTCTTGATCTTCATGGCGTCCCCCTTCTGCTTGGTCCAATCCGGGATGGGGACCGAGAACTTCTTCTCGACCTCTGTCCGGTAGATCGGGCCCGAGTTGTACGAGCAGAACGGGATGATCCTCCCATCGGGTGCAGTGTAGTGGATGTCGCAGCGCATCAGGCGCTGGATATCGTAGTCGTAGGCGTCCTGGAAGTGCATGTTCCCGAGGTAGAGCGTCCGCCAGGTGAACTTGGCCAAGGCCTCCTTGTTACCTTCGGAGAAGATCCCGGCGATCACCTTGACGACGTTCTTCTCGTTGATCCCTTCCGGGGCCTTCGCGAAGTCGAAGTACTGGCTCACGGCGTGCATGAGCTTGGCGCTGGCGAGGGCGAGCCGGACGCGTCCGAACCGGGCGTCCCGGTACTCCTCGATCATCTGCTGCACGTTCTTGAAGAACCCGTCGACATCCATGAACCGGGGCAGCGGGGTGATCTTCTTCTGGCTGTCCACAAAGGCGAAGGTCGCGCAACCGCAGCCAGGGTGTGTGGTCAGGGTCATCTTCTCCTTGCCGTGGATGATCGAGATGAGCTCCGAGATCGGGGCCACGGAGGGCACGGGGAAGAAGTCAGTCTTCTCGAAGGGTCCGTCGTTGCAGAGGATCCGCACGAGGTCGGACTGGGTGAACCGCATCTGGAAGCGGTCCTTGTCCGGGACCCGGGCCGTCAGGGCAACGGGCTGGAAGTTGACCCCACGGACCACGTCCAAGTTGTCGAGGGCGAAGTTGACCGTCGGGATGATCTGGTGCTCGTTGTAACCGCCGACGAGGGTCGGGACCAGCACTACGGAAAGGGGGCGGTCCGACTTGCCCGCTGCGATCTCGCTGGGAGGCGAGTGCGTGCGGCGGGCGGCCTCGATGGCCTTCTGCTTCGTCTTGAGGAGCGGGACACCCCGCACCTTGCGGTACATCTCATCGTCAAGACCGTCGAACTGGAGGTAGACCGTGTTCAGGTGGTGGTCCCGCGCAGCTTGGGCGAATCCGGGCTCGTTCGCCAGACGGATACCGTTCGTGGCCACCTGGATCTGGGTGAACCCGAGCTCGTACGCCATGTTGCACGCGTCGAGGAACAGGGGAGAGAGCGTGGGCTCACCACCCGAAAACTGGACTGCGACCGCGCCGACTGGCTTTTGGTTACGGAGGGTCTCGAGCATGAACCGGACCTGATCATTGGACGGTTCGTACACGTATCCGGCTGCGTTCGCATTCGCAAAGCAGACCGGGCACTTGAGGTTGCACCGGTTCGTCAGGTCCACCAGCGCGAGCGCGGTGTGCGACTTGTGGTGCGTACACATCCCGCACGTGTGGGGGCATCCCACGAACTTGTCGTAGTAGGGGTTCTCGTAGCCGACCCCGTCGCGGGCGTACTGTTCCATCCGAAGATAGAGTTCGACGTCGTTCGAGATGATATCCCAGAAGAAGCCGTGCTCCCGGCAGGTCTTCTCCATGACAACGCGGCCCTCCTTCTCCTTGACGGTGGCCGGAATGACCTTGATGCACTCCGGGCAAACACTTGCTGTCTTTCGGGGCAGTCCGCGTGGCGCTTGGAACTCTGTGGTTAGCCGAATCATTGTCGCTTTACCAACCTCGGGAGTCCATTCTGGGACACCCATATAGTCCGGCTGTAGCCCTATTAACTACACCGAGGTGGGCAAAATCGCCTTAACCATGGATGCCCTGGCCCTTCTTCATGACCACCGTTCGGCTCGGATCCGAGAGCATACACTTCGACCCCGACGAGTTCAGCCAGAGATTAGGCGAGACCAGTATTAAAGTGGTCGTCCCCCGGGAGCATCTTCCCGAAGTTCTCAAGCGGGCGCTGGACTTCATCAATTTCGGCATATACGTGTACACCATAGTAGTGATGCCGTCCCCCAACCCGACCTTGAACACGTTCGTCGTCCAGATGGACCGGATCGACTTCAACGACAAGCTCAAGGGGTGGGTACCGTTCCGGGAGGGCCGGGAACCCCCGGCCCAGTCCACCTCCGCCTAAGCGGAAGGGCCCGCCAACCGAGAGGGAGAAGGAGCGCTTCGCCCGGCCAACCTTATATCGGGTTGTGCTCCTCAATCCGCGCGGAGGCGATACAGGACGATGGACGCGGGAACGGAATCCTTCCTCGTGTTCGCCGTCATCGCGTTCGCTTTCGGCGTGGGCTCGATCGTATTGAACCGACTTCTCGGGGCGCGCCGGGTCAAGTCGTACCTACAGGACCTCACCTACGAGTGTGGGGAAGAAGCGGAAGGATCTGCGATGGTCGACTTCCCCACCCATCACTACGTCTTTGCGATCGTTTTCGTGGCCGTGGACGTCCTCGGTTTCTTCCTCGCCCTCTGGGCCGTTTCGTTGAAGGCCTTCGCCGCCGCCGGAGTCTGGCTCATCCCGAGCCTTGTCGTGGGCATCTTCACAGTGGTTTCCCTATTGGCCATATACTACGTGCTGCGGGGGGAGCACAGCCTCTGGGTATGAACGCGACCAACACTTCCGGCACGGCACGGATCATCACGCACGTCAAGGAGACGGACCCCATGGAACCCGAGGTCCCCTTCGCGGAGGTCGAGGCCGTCCAGTCCAAGGAGTACATCCCCGTGATCAAGGAGACCCTGACCGGGATGATCCAGCGGGGGCTCGACGCTGCGACCAAACCGGTCTTCAACTGGGCCGGACGGAACAGCCTCTTCCCCCTTCATTGGGGGCTCGCTTGCTGCGCCATCGAGTTCGCGGCCGGCTTTGGCGCCCGCTGGGATGGGGAACGCTTCGGCGTGGTTCCCCGTTCCTCGCCGCGCCAGTGCGACCTTCTCATCGTCAACGGCACGGTGACGTGGAAGCTATCGCACAAGCTCATCACGCTTTGGGAACAGATGCCCGAGCCGAAGTGGGCCATCGCCATGGGGAACTGCGCCACGGGAGGCGGCCCCTTCCGTACGGCCTACTCGGTGGTCCCGGGTGTCAACAAGTTGATCCCCGTAGATGTCTACATCGCCGGTTGTCCGCCGCGCCCTGAGGCGATGCTGGATGGAATCCTACGGCTCGAGCGGCTCATCCGGGAGCGGCGGGCGTGAAGATGACCGACCTGACCCTGGCGACGCTCCTCCCCGCTCTCGAAAGCCGTTTCGGACCCGATGTGAAGGTCCTCCCCAGCCGCAAGGAGGTGCTGGGTGTCGTGCAGGTCAAAGGGGAACGGCTCGTCGAGGTAGCTCGGTTCTTGCATGACCAGGGAACGTTCACCCACTGCGCCCTCGTCTCTGGTGTGGACTGGATCGAGCACATCGAGGTGCTTTACCACCTGTGGTCGGATGCGCTCAAGGGATATCTCGAGCTCACCGTTGAGACCGCACCGGAAGAACCCCATGTTCCGTCCGTGACCTCCGTATGGCGAGGTGCCAACTGGCACGAGCGCGAAACGTGGGACATGCTTGGGGTACGGTTCGACGGTCACCCCGACCTGCGCCGGGTGCTCATGCCCGAAGGGTACCGATTCCACCCCCTTCGAAAATCGTTCGAGCTCCACGAACCTGAGGAACTGGAGGTCAAGGCACGCCATGTCTGAGATGTGGATCAACATGGGGCCGCAACACCCCATGACCCATGGCCTTTGGAACCTCCGGGTCAAGGTGGATGGGGAACTCATCGTGGATGCGGACCCCGAGATCGGCTACCTTCACCGTGGCATCGAGAAGATCTGTGAGTACCGTCGGTACAATGAGGTGGTTACCCTTATGGACCGGACCTGTTACGTGGCCGGCATCGCCTGGGAACAGCTCTACATCATGGCCGCGGAAGAGGCGTTGAACATCAACCCACCCCCGAGGGCCGAGTACGTCCGAGTCCTTTCTCAGGAGCTCCAACGGCTCTCCTCGCATGTGATGTGGTACGCGGCGTACGTCCAAGACATCGGACTGATGACCCCGTTCCTCTACGGCATGCGGGACCGGGACCTCATCCTGGATCTCTTCCAATCGTACACGGGCGCACGCATGACCTATGAGTTCATGCGCGTCGGCGGGGTGCGCAACGACGTCCCCGTGGGCTTCACCGACCGCTGCCGCAAGGTGATGGATTGGTTCGACCAGCGGTTACCGGAATACGAGAAGGTGTGCGACAATTCCACGATCTTCCTCGAACGGACGAAGGGGATCGGGGTCCTCAAGGCCGCGGACTGCGTGAACGACGGGGTGACGGGGCCGATGTTGCGGGCGGCCGGGGTCGACCGCGACCTCCGCCGTGACCGGCCGTACTCCGTCTATCCCGAGCTCGATTTCGATGTGGCAGTGTATGATGCCCCCGATTGCTACGGTCGCTATCGGGTCCGGATGGAGGAGATGAAACAATCCGTCCGCATCGTGCGCCAAGTGTTGGATTGGCTGGACCGGAATCCCGGACCGGTGCTCGCGGAGAAGGTGCCCCGGTTCGTCGGGACCCCGAGCCCTCCCCCGGGAAAGGAGATCTATGTGGAACGCCGCGGCTACCCCAAGGGAAGAGGGTTCTCCGCGATGGAGGAACCCCACGGGGAGGCGATGGCCTACATCATCAACGAGGGTGCCGAGCATCCCTACCGGGCCAAGCTCCGCTCGCCGGTCTTCGTGAACATCGCCGCTTCCAAGGATTATCTTGTCGGCTACCGGGTCTCTGATATCCCGGCCATCATGGGATCCGTCGACATCTGCGTCGGGGAGTCCGACCGATAGGAGACACCGATGGTCGAGACCCTGTATTCCGTGGCCCATACCCTGGTCGTTCTGCTCCTCGGCTTGCTCGGTCCGCTCGTGCCGGGGTCCGGCGCCTATGGTCCGTTCCTCGCCGTCTGGTTGTCGTACCTTGTCGTCGGGGCGCTCGTGTTTGCGGTCAGCTTGGTCAACGTCCTCGTGTTCATCTGGTGGGAGCGAAAGCTACTCGGACGGTTCATGGACCGCCGCGGCGCCATGCACGTCGGCTATGCGGGGCTCCTCCAGAACCTTGCCGATGGCCTCAAACTGTTCCGCAAACAACCCTTCTCCCCCCGGGAAGCCGACGACCTCGGCTACTATTTCGGGCCCACCGCCTATCTTGTGATCTCGATCGCGATCCTGGGCTTCCTCCCGATCTCCTTCGGATTCTCCGGAGGGGCGGTGCCCCTCTCGCTCCTCGTCGCCCTCGCCCTGTTCTCCTTTGCGCCGCTCTTCATCTTCATCGCCTCCTGGTCCTCGAACAACAAGTACTCCCTGATCGGGGGCATGCGGACCGCGGCCCAGCTTGTGGCCTATGAGATCCCCCTGCTCCTATCCGTGGTGGCGGTGGTCGCGCTCACCGGTAGCTTCGACCTCAACGTGATCGTCGGTGACCAGGCGGCCAATGGATGGTTCGCCGTCCCCCTTATCCTAGGGCTGATCATCTTCTTCATCGCCATGCTGGCCGAGGTCGAGCGTATCCCGTTCGACCTGCCCGAGGCCGAGGCCGAGCTCGTCGAAGGCTGGTCCACCGAGTACGGGGGGATGCTCTTCGCCTTCACGATGCTCGGAGACTACGTGCGGGCCCTGATCGGGAGCTACCTTATCGTTCTCCTGTTCCTCGGTGGATGGAGCATGCCCTGGGGCCTCTCCAGCTTCCCCCTCTCCGGGATAGTGTTCTTCCAGCTCAAGACCTATGCCGTTTTCGCCATCTTCATATGGGTCCGGGCATCGCTCCCGCGCGTGAGGACCGACCAGCTCCTCCAGATTGGCTGGAAACGGATGCTCCCTCTCGCCATGGTCAACATCATCTGGGCCTTGGCCCTCGTGGTCTGGGGATATCCCGTCATCCACTGGCCGGCCCTGTAGGTGCGCGGGGAAAGGGAGAGAAACATGGTGCAAGTTCACGAGAAGACGGTGAAAAAGGCCGACCCCCCCGAAGACCGTGTCAAGGGGATGGTCGTCTATCCCATGGCCATCGTGGCGCGGCAGTTCGTCAAGAGCCTCTGGCGTCCCTCCACGATCCTCTATCCCTTCGGGGAACGCCTCGAGAACGAGGATTTCCGAAAGACGGTCAAGGTCGAGAGCGGTGCACCCATCGGGGTCGGTGAGATCTGGGACAATTACCGCGGGGTCCATGGCCTCAATATCAAGACCTGCATTTCCTGCAATCTCTGTGCGTTCAGCTGCCCCGACACGTGCATCGAGATGGTCAACACCGATGCGGGTGGGGGCAAGACGAAGAAGTGCCCTGAGATTGATTACGGGAAGTGTTCCTTCTGTGGCTTCTGCTCCGATGCCTGCCCTGAGGGATGTCTCACCATGACCCCCGGCTACACCATCACGACCAACGACCGGGCCCACATGGTATATAGCCCACAGCGGCTTTTTGAAGTGTACAAGGCCAAGCTTTCCCAGAACCCCACCCGGATCGCGCTTCCCGAGAACGAGGACGTGATCCTACTCGACCAGGACCTCTGCATCGGATGCAACGCCTGCGCTCGGGACTGCCCGACGAAATGCATCACGATGATCGACATCCCGAAGCCTGAGTCGAAGCCCGGGGAGAAGCTCCCCAAGCGCATCTGGAAGGAGCCCACGGTCAACGATCCCGAATGTGTGCGGTGCGGCACCTGCATCTCCGTCTGCCCGCGGGAGTGCCTCTACTGGGGTGCCCGGAAGTGAGCCTGGACGAGATCCTCTTTGCACTGCTCGCGGGCACGAGCCTAGTCACCGCCGTGCTCGCGCTCCTCGCCCGGGAGATCGTCCATACGATCATGTGGATCGCTATCCTCTTTGTCTCCCTTGGCCTCATATACTTCCTTCTCGAGGCGCCCTTCCTCGGTGTTCTTCAGCTCGCGGTCTACGCCGGGGCCGTCACGATCCTCCTCCTCTTCGCCATCATGGTCGTCAAGAAACGGATCTTCAGCCGGGAGGCGGTCACAGGCATCGGGGTCACCTCCGTGCTCCTCACCGTTGCCACCGCTCTCCTGCTGGCGGGGAATGCCCTCTCGCTCCCCTACAACGCCGCGGGCCGGACCTACCCGACCCCGATCCTTTCCCAGAGCCTCTTCCTCGACTTCGGGGCCTGGGTGATCATCCTCGGCTTCGTGGTCCTGAGCGCACTGGTCGGGGCCGTCTACCTCGCTAAGGAGAGCCGGGGGCGCCCCATCCGTGCGGAGGGCGAATGATCCCCCTCGATGAGCTCGTCCTCTTCAGCGGCCTCCTCTTTTCCCTCGGCATCTTCGGAGTGCTCACCCGGAGGAACTTCATCATGCTCCTCATCTCCATCGAGATCATGATGAACTCAGCGATCCTCAACTTCATCGCCTTCGCCGCGTACTCCCCGGCCGGGAATTCGCTCCTGGAGGTCTCCGGGCAGGGGATCGCCGTCGTGCTCATCGGCCTCGCTGCCACGGAGGTGGCCCTCGGCCTAGCCATAGTCCTGGCGCTCAACCGCATCATCGGGAGCGTGGACGTGGCCGATGCCATGCAATTGAAGCTTTGAAAAGGAGGGGGCAGGCAGCACATGATCGATTACTTCTGGTACGCCTTCCTCGTCCCGCTATCGACCGCCATCGGATTCGTGGTCCTGGGTCTGGGGGGAACCTTCTTCAAGAAGGGGGGAGGCTTCATCGCCGTCATTGCGGAGGGGGCCGCCTTGGTCTTCGGGGTCTTCTTCGCCTATCAAGAATCGCTCTCTTCAACGCTCTACCACGATACGAGCTTCGTCTGGTTCGCCCTGCCCGACGGAACGAGCTTCGTCATGGGTACGCTCGTGAGCCCCCTCGGTGCGCTCATGCTCCTCGTGGTCAACATCGTGGGGTTCCTCGTGGTCCTTTACTCGATGGAGTACATGGCCCATGAGGAGGGGCTCCCCCGCTACTACGCGGAGATGATGCTCTTCCTCACCGCGATGAACGGCCTGGTCCTCGCGGACAATTACCTCGAATTCATCCTCATGTGGGAGCTCGTGGGCCTTTGCTCCTACCTCCTCATCGGCTTCTTCTGGAAGAAGCCCGAGGCCGCAAGCGCCGCAAAGAAGGCCTTCCTCGTGACCCGAGTGGGGGACGTCCTGCTCTTCGTCGGGGTCTTCATCTTCTTCACCTCCCTTGGGGGGATCGTCGATCCCTCGATCACCACCAGCCCCTACCCCGGACAGGTCTGCAGCAGCGCTGGGATCAACTGGGCCTGCGCGGGATTCACCTTCGCCCCGCCGAACGCAGACTCCAACGTCGTCTTCCTATCGGCGAACTCGGTGGCTTCGGTCACCGCCCGGGACCCGAACCTGATGACCCTCGCCGGTCTTCTCATCCTTGGCGGTGCCGCAGGGAAGAGCGCCCAGTTCCCTCTGCACACTTGGCTCCCGGATGCCATGGAGGGCCCCACCACCGTGAGCGCCCTCATCCACGCAGCGACCATGGTCGCCGCCGGCGTCTTCCTCTTGGCGATCACCTCGATCTACATCGGCTTCACACCCACCGCGGCCCTCGTCGTCCTGGCGATCGGAGGGTTCACGAGCCTCTTCGCCGGCACCATGGGCCTGGTGGCCCGGGATATCAAACGGGTGATCGCCTATTCCACGATGTCCCAGCTCGGATACATGGTCATGGCGGTGGGGGCAGCTTCCCTCGTGGCCATCGGCCCGGGGGCGGCCATGTTCCACCTCTTCACGCACGCTTTCTTCAAAGCGCTCCTGTTCCTGTCCGCCGGCTCCATCATCCATGCCCTCGGCACCCAGGACCTGTTCGCCATGGGAGGATTGCTCCGAAAGATGCCGGTCACGGGCTACACCATGCTGATCGGAGCCCTGGCCCTCTCCGGCATCCCGCCCTTTTCGGGGTTCTTTTCGAAGGACGGGCTGCTCTCGCTCACGTGGACCGCGGCCCAGCACTATCCCGGGGCGCTGGTCTTCTTCCTGATGGCGCTGGTCGGGGTCCTTTTGACCGCGCTCTACATCTTCCGGCTCTGGTTCCTCGCCTTCAGCGGAACGGAGGCCCGGGAGTCTAGCGCTCATCCGGCGCACGAGCCGAGCTGGGTCATGCGGGCCCCGCTCGTTACCCTGGCCGGGCTCACCCTCGTGGCCGGGTTCCTTCCCCTGCTCTCCGGGTTCAGCCACCTCCTCCCGGGGGTCCAATGGGGCGCCTTCGGCTATGCTTCCTCTGGCTCGGGCTTCTCCTTCAGCCAGACGGACCTCTTCTTGGGCCTCGTCTCTCTCGGCCTCGCCCTGACCGGACTTCTTACCGCGTATGCGCTCTGGGGCAACGGACGGGTCTTCCGCCTCGCCGATGAGAGTCCCCTCAAGGGCCTCCACACCGTCCTCGTCCGGAAATACTACTTTGACGAAGCCTACGATGGCCTGGCCCATGGTGGCGTACTCGGGATCGCCCGCGCCTTCGACTGGTTCGACCGCTACGTCATCGACGGGACGGTCCACGCGTTCGAGGACCTCTTCCGGATCGCCTCCGAGCGGGGCCGTCGGATCCAGACCGGGCTCGTCTCGAGCTATGTCTCGTGGGTGGTCTTCGGGCTCATCGTCCTCGTGTTCTTCTTCCTCTACGCCCTGCCGTATCTCACGTCCGCCTGGGGAGGAGGATGAGCGCGCTCGCCTACCCTTCCCCACTGACGGACCTCCTCGCGATCTCGCTCGTCGGGGCCGCCGCCACGTTCTTCGCAGGGAAGTGGGCCCGCTGGGTCGCCCTCACCACGGCCGCAGTGTCCCTTGGGATCGTGATATGGGTCATGGTGAACTTCCAGCTGGGCACCGCCTTCGATTACCAGTTCGTCCAAGTGGTCCCCTGGCTCACCCTTTCCGGGGGATCGGGAGGTATCGGGGTCAACTACACCGTCGGGATCGACGGCATCAGCCTCCCCTTCTTGCTCCTTTCTCCCATCCTGACCATCGTCTCCGTGGTCTACCATTGGAACGAGACGAAGAACCCGGCCGGTTTCTTTGGTCTTGTCGGGCTCACGAACGCCGGTCTCTTCGGTGTGTTCGTATCGCTAGATATCCTGCTCTTCTTCGCGTTCTGGGAGATCGTGCTCATCCCGATGTTCTTCCTTATCGGGCACTGGGGGGGCCCCCGCCGCCACTATGCCTCCATCAAGTTCTTCGTATACACCCACGTCGCGAGTGTGGTGACCCTGGTGGCCCTCTTTGCCATGGTCTTCCTGGGAGGGTGGAGCTCGATGGACTTCGGAGGCAGCATCTCTACTGCCCAAGTGGCCGCCCTCGACACCAAGAACATCATGGTGGTGCCCCAAGTCCTGCTATTCGGAGCGATGTTCTTCGGTTTCGGGGTCAAGCTCCCCATGGTCCCGTTCCACACGTGGCTCCCCGATGCGCACGTGGAGGCGCCGACCGGAGGGTCGGTCCTCTTGGCCGGGATGCTCCTCAAGATGGGCGCCTATGGGCTCATCCGGATCGCCTTTCCCCTCCTTCCCTATGGCCATGTGAATGCCGAACCCGTCGTCTTAGGCATCGCTTTCCTGTCCATCATCTGGGGCGCTTTCCTATCCTTGTCCCAACGGGACCTGAAGCGCATGGTGGCCTACTCTTCCATCAATCACATGGGCATCGTTCTCCTCGCCATCGCCCTCTGGACGCAGTTGAGCGTGACGGCGGCGGTGCTCCTCATGTTCGCCCACGGCCTCGTGAGCGGGCTCCTGTTCCTCCTATCGGGCTCGGTCCACCACACCTACGGCACCCGGGACATCCCCTCCATCGGAGGGATGAATTCCCGCACGCCCGCCCTGACCACGATGCTCATGATCGGGTCGCTCGCTTCCCTGGGCCTGCCCGCGCTCGTGAGCTTCCCGGCCGAGTTCTCGGCCTTCCTTGCCACATGGGAAGCCCTGCGATGGTGGGTCTTCCTCCCGCTCCTCGGCCTCGTTGTCACCGCCGGGTTCTACTTGTGGATGCTCCAGCGCATGGCCTTCGGGCCCCCGAGAGGGATCCCCGACAAGGCCACCGACCTCCCCTTCAACGAGATGATCTCCATGGGGCTCCTCGTGGCGCTCATCGTGCTCTACGGCATACTCCCCTACCTCATCGTCCAGTTCATTCCCCACGCGGCCATCTTCGCCACCCAATGCTTCCACGGAGGTTCCACGGTATGTACCTCGACCCCATGACGGAGGAGAGAGCATGAGCTTCGACATTCCCTCCATCGCCCAGTACACCCCTGAGGCCACGGTCTTCATCGGAGTGATCCTCGTCTTCATGCTTGACGTCGCGGGCATACGCAGCCGCGCGATTATCGGTGGGGCGACGTCCATTTTCCTTCTGCTCGCCTTCCTCCAGGTCCTCGCGGACCTCGGCTCTTGGCCACTCCAGGGCCTTTCGACACTCCCGGCCGGGCTCCTCGGCACGCAGAACGGCCCGGTCATCTTCACGAACTTCGGCCTCATCTTCCAGGGGATCTTCCTCCTCTCGGCCCTCCTCGTGGCCCTCGCCAGCGTCTCGGAGGCTGATGGGGAAGAGGTGCCCACCTTCTACGCCTTGCTCAGCCTGGCGGCCCTCGGCATGCTCTTCGTGGCCATATCAGCGGATCTCATCTTCCTCCTCCTTTCGGTCGAGATCACCGGTATCGCCACCTACGTCATGGTGGGCTACACGCGCAAGGACCGGCGGGCGGTGGAGGCGGCGATGAAGTTCTACATCATCGGGGCCCTCTCCACGGCGATCAGTTTCTTCGGGGCGAGCCTCCTCTATGGGGCGTACGGTACCACCAGCCTCACCGCCTTCCGGGCACTGCCTGCGAACAGTTCGCTCGCTTTGGTCGGCTTCGGAATGGTCGCGGTCGGTCTCGGGTTCAAGGCCACCCTCGTGCCCTTCCACATGTGGGCCGTCGATGTGTACGACGGCGCCCCCGCCTCCGTATCCGCGTTCCTCGCCGCGGGCAGCAAGAAGATGGGGCTCTTCGGGATATTCATCGTATTCGTGGCCGCCGTCCGGATCTTCGCCTCCGCCCAGGGCTTCGCGCTCTATCTCGCCTTGGGAGCGCTCGCGGTCATCACCATGACGGTCGGCAACGTGATGGCGCTTGAGCAGACGACCATGAAGCGGATGCTCGCCTACTCATCGATAGCGCAGGCGGGCTACATGCTGCTCGGGATCGCCATCGACACGCCGGCGGCGCTTGCCGGGGCGACACTCCAGATCACCGCGGACGTCCTCATGAAGGCCGGGGCGTTCATCGTGGTCGGGGCCGCGGTGGGGCTCGGGGTCGGCCCGCTCATCACCGACTGGCGCGGGGTGGGCCACTCCCGCCCGGGGATCGGTGCGAGCTTCGCCATCATGCTCCTGTCGCTTGCGGGAATGCCCCTCACCCTGGGGTTCGTCGGGAAGTTCTACCTGTTCTTCGCGGCCGTGGAGGCCGGGGGATACTTCACCCTCCTCGCCATCGCAGGGTTGCTCAACAGCGCGCTCTCCGTGTTCTACTACGCGCGCATCCTCCGGTACATGTACATGCCGGAGAGCACGGGTTCCGCTACGGTGGGGGCGCATCCGCTCTCGCATTCTTCCTTGGGTGTCGGAAATGCCCCGGCGGCTCCGGCCTGGGGGTCCGTCCGGGATGAGATCCGGGGCACGGGGAGCGCACGCTGGGCCACCGTGGTCGGCATTGCGCTCCTCCTCTTGGTGCTCGGGATCTACCCGACCCCGATCATCGGGGCCATGAATTCTGCGGCGCAGCAGTTCTTGACCTTGGGCCTGTAGACTTGGAACCGACTAAGGCGTGGGATACGTCCGCCCCTTCCAGGTGACGCCCCGCCCGCGCACCCCCCGGACGAGGGAGCGCCAGAGCATCGCCACATAGAATACGACGCCCAGGGGATAGGTGAACGCATAACGCAAGGGGGCTTGTAGGGAACGCTGGAACGCCGCTTGCTTTAGCAAGGTCACGAAGATGGCCAGGAGGGAGACGAGGGTCCAAGGGAGCGAAAGGTACGCCAGTCCCATACCGAGGACCACGATCGGGGAGAGGAAGAGCAGGACCACCCCGACAAGAAGGGCGACCTGACGGGAGGCCCGGAACTCCGTGCCGTGCACATTCTTGGAAAGCCCCTCGAACATCTCCTTCCGGTCCCGGTACATCCGGGTCGTCACCATCTCCGGGGTCCAGACGAACCGGATCGATCCGCCCGAGCGCTTGACCTCTTGGGCGAGCTTCACATCCTCGAGGACATAGTTCCGGATCCGCTCGTGTCCTCCGATTTGCTCGTAGCGTGCCCGGGTGATCATCAGGAACTGACCGTTCGCAATGGCGCGCCGGGACCCGGGCCGGTTCGACCGGTGGGGCATGAAGTACGTCAGGACGAACTGGGTGTAAAGGGGAAGGACCACGTTCTCCCAGAAGCTTCGCATGACGACCCGGGCCCCGAAGGTGACCAGATCCACGTTCCGCTGCTCGAGCTCCGAGAGCGCTGCGCGGAGCGCCTCAGGGGAGAGCCGAACGTCCGCGTCCAGGAACAGGAGCACATCGCCCGAGGTCGAACGATATCCCCGGTCGCAGGCCCAGTTCTTCCCCACCCAGCCGGGAGGAAGAGGAGGTTCGGCGATCGCCTTCGTGACGGAAGGATGCTTTCGGGCGACCTCTTCGGTCCCGTCGGAGGAAGGGGCATGGACCACGATGACCTCCGTCGAAACGGTCCCCGGGAGCTCTTGGTGGCGCAGGTCATCCAGGACGAGGGCGAGGTCCTGGGCCTCGTCCTTCGCAGGGATCACGATGCTCAGCCGTACCGGCGAGCGCGGCATACCCGCATCCTTCGCATGCAGCGAGGGGGTCCTCAACGCCAACACCACGGCGACCCCCTGCCCCAGGAAGATCGCAAGAAAATAGCCCAGAGCCAAGGGCCATCCCGACCACCCCGGGGACGAAAGGAGGCCGAGGGGTACGAAACTGAAGCCGGCTATGCGCGACGCAATGCCGGGCATCAGATGTCCAGGTTCGTGACCTCGTGGGCATGGGCCTGGATGTAGTCCCGGCGGGGCTCCACCTTCTCGCCCATGAGGATGTTGAACATCTGGTTCGCCTTCTCCGCGTCCTCGATGTTCACCTTGAGCATCGTGCGGGTGTCGGGACGCATCGTGGTCTCCCACAGCTGCGAGGGGTTCATCTCGCCTAGCCCTTTGTACCGGGAGATCGAGACCCCCCGCATCCCGCCGAAGTCTTTCACGATCTGGTCCTTCTCGTCGTCGGAGTACGCGTAGTGGACCTCCTTGCCCTTGCTCACCTTGTAAAGGGGTGGAAGGGCGATGTAAACGTGGCCCTGCTCGATGAGGTCGTGCATCTTGCGGTAGAAGAAGGTGAGGAGGAGGGTCCGGATGTGGGAACCGTCCACATCGGCATCCGTCATGATGATGATCCGGTGGTAGCGCAGGCGTTGGAGGTCGAACTCGTCCCCGATGTTCGTGCCGATGACGGTGATGAGGTTGGTGATCTCCTCATTCTGGAGCATCTTGTCCAACCGGGCCTTCTCCACGTTGAGGATCTTCCCCCGGAGCGGGAGGATGGCCTGGAACTCCCGGTTCCGCCCCTGCTTCGCCGATCCACCGGCCGAGTCGCCCTCGACGATGAACAGTTCGCTCTTCGAGGCGTCCTTCGAGTGGCAGTCGGCGAGCTTGCCCGGAAGCACGCCCCCGTCCAAGAGACCCTTCCGGCGGGTGAGTTCCCGGGCCTTGCGGGCGGCCTCTCGGGCCTCGGCGGCCTGCAACGCCTTCGCCACGATGACCTGGGCGGGGCCGGGATGCTCTTCGAGGTACTCGGCGAGCTTTTCGTTCACAACGGATTCCACGATCCCCTTGACCTCGGAGTTGCCAAGCCGGCCCTTCGTTTGGCCCTCGAACTGGGGCTCGAGGATCTTCACGGTCACGACGGCGGTCAGGCCCTCCCGCACGTCTTCCCCGGTGACACCCTCCTTCTCGCCCTTCACGAAGCCCCGCTTTCGGGCATAGTCGTTGATGCTGCGGGTCAGGGCGGCCCGGAACCCGGCCACATGGGTACCGCCATCAATGGTCGGGATGTTGTTGGCATACGAAAAGAGGACCTCGTTGTAGCCGTCGTCGTACTGCATCGCGATCTCGACCTCGACCGTCTGCCGGTTGACCATGATCGAGATGGGCGGGCTGAAGAGCGCGTTCTTGTTCTGGTTGAGCTCCTGGACGTATTCGGCAATCCCGCCGGAATAGTGGAAGGTGTTCTCGTAGCCCTCTCGCTCATCCCGGAAGACGATCGTGACCTCGGGATTGAGGAAGGCAAGCTCGCGCAACCGGTGTTCCACGATAGCCTTCTCGAACGTGGTGGTCTCGAAGATCTGACCGTCCGGCTTGAACTTGATGGAAGTGCCCGTCCCTTCGCCATCTCCCTCCTCCCGGATGGGTGCGACCGGGTTTCCTCGCTCGAACCTTTGGAAGTACTTCTTGCCGTTCCGCTTGACCCGGGCCTCGAGGTACTCGGAGAGGGCGTTCACGACGTGCACCCCGACCCCGTGCAGACCTCCGGAGATCTTGTAGGTGTTCTTGTCGAACTTGCCGCCGGCGTGGAGCACGGTCATGACGATCTCCAGCGTGGGGCGGTTGTACCGGGGGTGGACCTCCACCGGGATCCCTCCGCCGTTGTCCGATACCGTGCAGGTCCCATCCTTGCCTAGAGTGACCTCGACGAACGTGCAGGCCCCACGGAGCGCCTCATCGATCGAGTTGTCGACGACCTCATTGATCAGGTGATGAAGACCGCGGGAATCCGTAGAACCAATGTACATGGCCGGACGCTTGCGGACGGCCTGCAATCCCTCGAGTATCTGGATCGATTCTGCGCCGTAGGACGCCGCTCCACGGCCCTGCGCTGCTTCTCCTGCCATTGCGTGCTGATTGTTCATGCGGCCATCGGTTAAAAGCCTTGTACAGGACAGGAATTCACGCGGTGTGCGCCCCGCCTCCCTACTCCGTTCCGGACGGCGTTCCGAAGGAAGATGGGCGGGCCTGTGGGGAGTCTCGGAAGGGACCGTTTCCGGCCCCGTCTTTCGAACCCCAGTTATCCGGCTTAGAAGGCCGGCGCATTGTCCGAGCTATGCTACAGGCCCGTCCCGCGGGACATGTGCGATCCGCATATGGCTTCCCCCGTGGGGCCGCACCGGTCATGAGAAACACCCAGCGAACAATGGGGGGACGGGACATGCAGGGGGAGGGATTTGAACCCACGGACTCCTTCGAGACCAGGACCTCAACCTGGCGCCTTTGACCATGCTGGGCCACCCCTGCGCTTCCTTTCCCCCAGCATGTCCGTTCCTTAAAGCTTCGGGCATGCCAGTCCGCGTCCCCGCTACAGTCGGATGACCTGGGCCCCTTCCTCAAGCTGGCTCAGTTCGGTCGGTGTGTAGAAACCCGGGGGGATCCGGAAGAGCGCGTGCGCCGAGTGCTCTTCCGCCATTTCCCGCGTCACTTGGACCAGCCGACGGGCGCTCTTGAACGAAGTGGCGTGCGAAACGAGATCGAGCGCATCGACGTACACCACGCAGCCTGGGGTCTTCGTGAGGTGCGTCTCGATGATGGACCCTAGCCGGTCAAGGTCCCCCGGAAGGACGCGCCCCTCGCCTTCCCCATAGGCCATGTGCCAAAGTTCCCCTTTGGCCAGCATGGCCGGCACATCGTGCGGCGTCTTGGTGACGATGAGCATCCGCGACGGTTCGAGCGTCTCATCTTGAAGGGCGGCCCACACATCCGCCGGATCGTGCGTCTCGACCACGGTCAGCGGGGAGAGCTTGATCTTGAGCCGGAGCGGTTCGCCATTCCTTCGGTCGGTGCCTCCGCTGACAACGCCCGGGACTTCCGGAGCCGATACTCCCGTCTCTCTCCTGACGGCCGGAGCGGAGTTGCCTGTCCGGGACCGCAGAAGGTGGAGTAGGACCAACACGATGGCGATTGCAAGGATCGCCAGGATGACGAGCGACACGATGGGGATCCCGAACAATGTATCCCGAGAATGAGTGCTCGATGAGGGACTCGTGACATTGCCGAACATCCAAGTATCGGTATAGGGTGAATTGCTACCGACCCCGCCGTACAGGAGGAACGTGCCGGTGGAGTTGTCATAAGCAAAAGCCGCGCTTGCCCGGGCGGGTGGTGCGGGGGTCGAGTTGACCATCGCCCAGTTCCCTTGTGCGTAGAGATACGTGGAGGCCGTCACCTGGGTGCCGATCCCGGTTGATGGGGTGAGTCCGCCAAAGAGAAGAGGGCCCCCGGCCGCCACGTCGTTCGCATAGGCTGCGAAGTAGAGAGGGTCGGGCACCGTCCCCGGCACGAGCCGGATCCACGCATCGGACTTGAAGAGCCACGTTCCTGACAGGATCGGGCTCAGTCCCGGGCCCGTCCGGTCATTGTCGTAACCACCATACAACACGACTCCTCCCAGGGTGGGGTCGTCTACCAACGCAGCACCAAAACATTCCAAGGGTTGAGGGTTGGTGACGAGCTCCCGCCACGTGGGTGTACTTCCTTGGATCCCCAGGACCCAGGTATCATTCCAAGGGCAATGACCTGAACTCAAGTTCGTGGGGACCGAAGAGCATCCCCCATACGCGACGATCTCATCTGAGGAAGAGTCGTAGGCCATGCTCATTCCCCAGCGGGCAACGGGTCCTTTCTGGCAGGGCGAGCATATCTCGGTCCAGCTGCCGTGCGAGAAGACCCAGGTATCGTTGTAGAAACCGAGGGGACCTCCGCCCCCCCAGTAGACGACGCCCGGAATGGCCGGATCGTAGGCCATGCTCGCGAAATCACTGGGCAAAGGGCTTGGGTTCAAATTCAATTGTGACCATTGTCCCCCCTTGTAGGTCCAAGTGGAAGCTGAATAGGAATCTTGGACGGGGTTGACGCCCCCATAGAGCACAAACTCTTGGTCGGCCGCATCGTATGCCATCACGGATCCCTCGAGAGGACCGGGTGAGCGCGGGGAGTTCGCCGTCACATTCGTCCAACCGAGAGCCGATGCGGCGAGGGGGTGCGCTGTGAGTGAGCTCCCCATCGACCCGGTGGCCGGGGCGAGGATCCCCAACGTTAGGCCGATGAGCCCAAGTCCGAGGAACATGGACCAGCGCCCGCTAGAATGGCCACTCCCTGGGGGCTTCAACGTATACACACTATATCGAGAAGGAATATGAACCGCGCCGGACCGCTTCCTCAGGGGTTCCGGGCCGAATATCTCAAGGGACCGACCCGGGCTGGACCCCTTCGGCACTTCTTCTGGGTCCCGGGCGCCAACCTTTTGGGCCGCAACCCCTGGCACGAAGCGATGCCCCGGCCCGATCCTCCGGACACCCCCGTAGAACGGACGGTGTTGAGCACGGTTCGACGTTCGGGCGTGATGGGGATCACCGCAAAGCAAATCGCCACGGTCACGGGGCAGCCCGAATCTGAGGTCACCCAGGCCATCGAGCAACTGGAGACCACCGGAGCGGTGCACCCGGTGGGCCGTTCGCTCTGGATCGCACAGGAGTATGAGAACATAGGGTCCCGTTGGGAAGAGGGTGTCGGGCCAGAGGATTTCCGAGGGGCCTTCGAGCGAGAGATTGGCATTTCGGTCACGAGCCGACCGCTGAATCTCCACTTCCGCCCCAACGAACAGCTGGCCGTCCATCGTTGGTGGCCCTACGTGCAGGAATTTTCCGCAGGATTCGTTAGGGAATCGCTGGCGAACCTCTCCATCGGTAAAGGAAGTGTGGTACTGGACCCGTTCTGTGGCAGCGGAACGGTCCCCGTGGAGGCCCGGCTGGCGGGCGCCCAGGGGGTCGGGAATGATATGCTCCCTCTGGCGGCCTTTGTTTCCTCCGCCAAAGGCGAGTGGGAAGTGGATCCTCGGGAGCTCGGACGCTTGGCCGACCGAGTACTACGGGACCGCAACGAAAGAACCTCGGAGCTCCCGTTCCTCAAGGAGACCCGCTCGCACTTCCGCCCTGAGGTCCTGGCATCCCTCCTTTCTCTCCGGAACGCGATCGATGCCCTACCCAGCTCGCCAGGCAAGGACCTTCTCCGGTTGTCCTTTGCGGACATCCTGATCGATGCGAGCAACCTGAAGCGCTCCCCGTGCCTAGGTTATGCGGCCAAGGGACGCTTCGGGAGTGAACGACCCATCGAACTGTTCCAGATGGCCATCGACCGGATGCGAGAGGACCTTGCCGAACTCCAGAAAGACACTGGACGGTGGGGGCCGCGCCTTCGGATCACGCAAGGTGATTCGGGTACACAACCCTTGGGATCCGGCAACGTAGACGTAGCCATCACAAGCCCGCCCTACGTGAACGGGATGGACTATCCGATGAACTACAAGATCGAGATGGCGTGGCTGGGGCTTGTCCGGGGCTACGGCGAGCTCAAACGTCTGCGCGAGACAATGGTGGCCTGTGATAACACACCCTCGTCAGCCGTCTCGGACGATACACTCCACCCTCTGGTCGCACGGGATGGCTGGATACGCCAGGTCCGGAGGTCGATCCGGGAGAACATACGACGGAAATCGACGTATCGCCGGCCCAACATGGATGCGATCGTGGCCCGGTACTTCAGCGATCTTGTACCGGTGATCCAGAACGTGCACCGCAGCCTGAAACCGGGGTCCCGGTTCCTCGTGGTCAACGGGGATTCGTTGATGGCGGGGGCGTACGTTCCCGGGGATGCCATCTTCGTCCGGTTGGCGCGGGACCTGGGCTTTCAGGTGGAGTCCTTTGCGGTAGCCCGGACCCGACGCTCGGGTCAGCGGAGGGGTTTCGTGCTCCGGGAGACCATCGCCACCCTCCGCAAAGCCCCCGCGACGTAGCGACAGGCTAATGGCAGCCCTTTCGTGAGGCAGACGGAGAAGCGATGCGCTTTCTTGTCTACTCACCGGAGGACATGGTCTCCGCCGGGGCGGCGGCCGCCTTACGGTCCGCATATCCGTTCCACCCGGTCTCCGCCGTGGAAGGGATCTCGAGATACGAGTGGGAGGGGATCGAGTTGCTGGAACTCCCGGGCCATCACCTGTACGCCGACTACCTCGACAAGCTGGGGGCAGACCTCATCATCGTCCTGAGCCGGCACAGCAGTGCGAAGAGCGTGCCGGCCTTCACGGCACACCCCGTAGGGAACTGGACCGATGACGCAAAGCTCGGGGGACGACCGCGGGAGCTCTCGACCGCCGCCCCGGTCGCGATGCTGAAGATCCTTAAGGCTCTCAGCGAGCGCGCTCCGTTGGACATTCCCGTGACGTACGAGGCGACCCATCACGGACCAGCCCTTCGCACCCCGGTCGTGTACGCCGAGGTGGGAGGAAGTGAGGAGACCTGGAAGGATGGTCGCCTGCACAAGGTGCTGGCCGAGGCCGTGGTGGCCTCCCTCGATGCCGAAGCATCTTTCGGAAAGGTGGCCCTCGGCATCGGTGGGCTCCACTACGAGTCCAAGTTCTCCCGGCTCGCGCTCGAGGGAAGGTTTGCCTTTGGCCACATGATGAGCAAGCACTACTGCGGCGAGCTAACGATGCTCGCGCAGGCGATCGAACGCTCCGAACCCCGCCCGGAAGTGGCGGTGATCGAGTGGAAGAGCCTCGCGTCAGAAGAGCGCAGCCGCGTCATCGCCCGGCTCTCCGAACTCGGCCTCGACTACGAGCGAGTGTGACGCCCGAATCTCTTACGGTGGGGACGGCTACGGGTCCTTGAGGTGACTGAAGATGAGCCCCTCGGCAACCTTGGGCAGGAACATCGTCGACTTTTGCGCCATGAACCGATGAGCGAACGCTTCCCGCTCGACCCCCTCTATGGCGATGGGAGGGAGGAGGAAGGCCGTCCCATCGCTCTCTCTAGCCTCCTCCAAGGCCTCGCCTGGCGACCGGACGAAAGAGAATTTCCCCGCCTCGAGACGAAGTTCCCCTTCGAGGAAGCGGTGGAGCAATTGAAAGTCCTCCCCTTCATTCCGCAGGGGCCCTCCCCGCGCAAGCCATGCGGAGGAACGGCCCACCGCCAAGAAACCCTGTCTGCCCTGATTTCGGACACCCCGTAGGACCTCGATGTAGGCGGGGAGCGAAAGGTCTGGCCCAAGCGGCTCTACGTCCGGAAAGTGACGGAGGGCCGCCTTGTGGAGGGTTGCGAAGGGCCGCTGCTTTCGGGCGACGACCCGGTGCCACGGCAAGAGCAACAGGGCCCGGTCGTGCGCCTCGACCAGCATCGTGAGCGGGTACACACGCTCACCGTCGGTTGCCATTTGCCGTGCCGCAGTGAACCGGTGATGTCCGTCGAGGATCATGACCCGTTTGCGTCGGAACAAGCTCCGCAATCGGGAGATGAGCCGGGGATCGGTCAGTGCCCAAAGCCGGTGGGTGCTGCCATGGAGCTTAGCCTCGACGAGCGGAGGGCGGTCTGCGTCGAACTTGAGCCGCCGCCGATCGAGGCCCAAGTGATTCTCGAGGAGGTCGTTGACCGTGTGGTTCTCCATCCGGTAGCCCGCCACGATGGGGGCGTTATGCATACCCGTGGCCCGCTCCAGCCGGATGCGTTCTTCGACCCGG
>JAKBKR010000155.1 GCA_021832495.1 bacterium
GCTGGATGGGGCTTCTCGTGTGCGGAACCATCAGCACCGAGGCCGCGGATGGGATGGGGGAAGGCGCGGCGGGTGGGACGGCCGGGGCGGCGGAGGCGGGCCAAGAGACCACGAGCAGTGCCGCCAGGGTCAGTGCGCTAGCCAAGCGCAGCCGTACCATGCCCACAATAGCGGGGCGGCGGTCATAACGGTTTTGCCGAGCGGCCCTGATGGGATGTCCCATGAATAGTTCCCCCCCGACAGGCGGTAGAGGCCCATGTCTCCCGGGGGTTCCTCGGCGAACCGTGCGGGCACGGATACGCCGAAATGTTTACGACAAAGAGCGCGTTTCGAACGCTGACCCGGCCCGTCATCTTGACCCTTGGATCTCTAGTTCGAACGATGGAGGGATTCCCCCACGAGTCCCGCACGAAGACCGTTTCTCAAGTCGGGACAGCACCCTTCCTATCGTTCCGAGGGTCGGGGGAGACCGGTCATACCATGATGGCGTGCCGGCGCCGGAGGGACTCTTCATCCTCTGCCCGCGCCTTCATGACCGCCGCCACGAGACCGTCGGAGAACCGGAGGCTGGCCGACTCGAAGAGGGTGCCGAGCGGGGCCAACCGGGCCCGGCGCTCGTCCTCCGGGAACGAGAACGAGACCGTCAGGGTCGCTGCGTGCGCCAGTTTGCTCGTGGACCGGGCCGTGATGACGATGAGGCTGGCCCCCTCCCGGCGCACGATGTTCGCCGTCTGGTTCGAGGAGTAGCTCTCCCCCCGGTTCGAGAAGATGATCACAAGGTCGCCGCGCATCACGATGGGGGTCACGGACTCGCCGATCACGAAGGCGCGCAGGCCCACCTGGACCAACCGCATGGCGAGGGCCCGGGCGATGATCCCGGAGCGTCCCGCGCCGTAAACGAAGATCGTGGGGGCCGTCGTGATGAGCCCGACAGCGGTCTGGATCTCCTTCGGATCGATAGAGGAGAGCGCCCGGGTCACCCGGTCTCCGATGTACTGCACCGCCTCGGCGAAGGGAGAGGGATCACTTTCGGCGGGGGGCATTCTTCTTCGCCTGGGCCGACTTGGCCCGGGGGCGGGCCGTGGGCTTCGCCTTCGGGGCCGGGGCCTGCTTCCCTTTGGACTTCGGGGCCTCCTTCTTGGCCGGCGGTGCGGCTTTCCCCTTCTTGGGTGCCTGCGCTGCCGCGATCTCCGCCCGCTTCTTCGCCATCATCTTGGCGATCGTGCGTTCGTAAAGCACCCGAAGGTACATCGCATCGTGTTCCATCAGCGGTGAGGAACTGATGATCGTCGCATCGTACTTGCGGTCTGCAAGGGCTTCGGCCACGTTCTCGAACTTGACGGACCCCTTCTTGACCGGGGTCATCCGGAACGTCCCCCGGGACTGGATGTCCACCCCGGAGAAGTTGATGTAGAGGTCCCCGTGGCCCGCCGTGGAGAACTCTTCCATGAGATCGCCGATAGCCCCCTTGTCGTCGAACGGGATCTCCTCCCGGACGGCGAGGTGCGGCACGTTGAGCACGGGAATGGTTCGGGGCACCCGGCGGGCCACTTCCAGCACTTCCGGGCGGCTGCCGAGCACCTCGGGGTGCCCGTTAGGTTCGATGCCGAGGAGGATCCGCTGGCCCCCCGGGAGCGCATCGAGGGTCTTGCGAACCTCCTTCAGCCGGTCGATGACCGCGGTGAGGGACGCTTCCGGCCCGTCCGGTCCGTAGAAGCCCAGGTGACTGACCACCACGTCGGCACCCATGGCGCTTGCGAGGATGCAGGACCACCGGTAATTGTTGGTCGTGCGTTGCCGGGCCTCCTCGGAGTTCAGGAAATCCACATAATAAGGAGCGTGCAAAGTGAGGCGGATGTCGACCGAACGGGCGAGGACCTTCCCGGCCGAAAGGGCGTTGTAATCCTTGGCCATGAGCCAATTGAGGGTCGTGACCTGGCTCTTCTTTGTGAGCGGCCGGTCCAGGTACGAAAGTTCGCTCACCATCCCGCCCCGGGCGGGTTCGGCAACCTGGATGACCAGTTTTTCCGGAAGTTCGCGCGGCTTTTTACCGATCTCTTCCGGTTGGACAGAGCGTTGGGCGGAACTCACCTTGATGAATTGCACTTCCATGGCCGTCAGGCCAAGATGGTGCAGGTCGACGATGCTATCGCGGAGGGTGCGACCTTTGCAAGAGAGCGGGATGCCACCGGGACCGAACCGGATCATAGAAGAATGGGTGCACCTCCAGGGTTTTCAACCCAACGCACCGTACCTATAAAGGTGTCCCTCAGCTAAAGCTTTTCGCTCGGTTGACCCGCATCCTTGTCGAGGTCTTCCCCACCAAAAAATGCGATCTGCACCGCGCGATAGAGGTCCGGGAACCCCCGTTCCTCGCGGGCGCTTGTGGGCAGGACGTCCCAGACGGGCTCCAAGATCTCGAGCGCCCGGAAGAGCTCCGCCGAGGGGAGTGCATCCCCACGAGGGGGGAGGGCCGATAGGGATTCATAGAGGGAGTCCCGGTCCGAGGACCACCGAGCCACCCGCTCCCGTTCCTCCTCGGTCAGGAGGTCGTCCTTGGATAGGACGTTCATGATCGGGAGGCCGAAACGGAACTGGACCGTGGCGGACAACAGCAAGAGGCTGACGAACCCGCTCGGGACCCGAGCGAGCATCGGATCGAAGAGGAAGGCGATCATCGAGCGGTCCCCGCTGAGCTCTTCCACGATGGTGCGGGAGGCTTCCCGGAACGCGAACAGCTCGACCTGGCCCGGGGTGTCCACCAGTACGTAGTCGGAACGGAGGGGTTCGAGTGCATCCCGGATGGCGGGAAGGTTCACCCCGACCATGTCGCTGGCGGCGATCTGCGCCCCGTTTGGCCCCAGTTTCGCCGCGGCCATCACGTCCTCGAGCTTGACCCATTCGCGGACGTCAACATCGGGCTCGAAGTTGGGATCCTCCATGCCCGGGTCCAGGTTCACCGTGGTGACGGCGTAGCCCTGGTCGCCCATCCATGACTTCCAGGCTGCGGTGAGGGTGGTCTTTCCGGCGCCAGCGGTGCCGGTGATGTAGATCGTGACCGGGTCCATGCTCGTGCGGGTTCAGGCGGCCTTGGGCATCGTCCGAAGTTCGGCGGCGAGCTTCTTCAGGAACGCGGCCTTGGAGACGCCCTTCTTCTTCGTGACCTTCAGCCGTCCCCGATAGTTGTGGAAATCCCGGGGGTAGTGCTTGTCCTCCCGTTCCACGGTGAAACCCAGTTTGCGCGCAGCGTTCTCAAGGTCGTCCAAGGTCACATTGGGATCGATCGGCGCCTTCGGGACCCGACGGCCCAGCTGTCGGCTCGCCGCCGTAAGGTATTCCGGGTACACGTAGAAGTGTTCAGGCATTCGGCGACTTCGGAGCCGACTCCTTCGGGAGGAGCACGCCGTTCAGGACACCATCCTGTCCGGGTCGGGACCGGATCTGGACCGGGCCAAGCTCCGTCTGCAGGATCGCCCCCCGGGAGATGATGTTCCGCTGCACATAGTTCGGGTTGGCATCGTTCCGGACCACCGTGGTCGTCTTCACCGACTTGGTGGTCTTGGTCGCCGGATCATAGACGTTCACCTGATTGGCCCCAAGGATGCGCACCTTGCGGGCGGCGCCCCGGACCCGGTAGAGCTTGAGCGAGGGTTCACCCACCGTGGCGTACTGGAGCTCGCGGCCGATCTCGAAGCGGCGCTTGTTCCGGATCGGCCGGAGCCGGCCGCCCGTCTTCTTCCGCTTGGAACGCCCTTGCCATATTCCCATGGTCCGTTATGCCTCCGAGTGGCCCCCGAGAGCGCGCTCCCTAAATAAGCGCTGCGACTGCCGTGCTGCAACACGACCCACATCCATGGAACGCTCTCCAATGTTCACGGTGGGGCTGGTGGCCATCCTCTTTTTGGCCGGGCTCGGAGCTCTGTCGTCCGGGGTGGCCGGGAGCACCGTTCGCACGGAGCCGCGGAACCCTCTCCTTCCCTCGAGCCTGCCCCTCAACATCCAAGTGAGCAACACCGCCCCGGAACCGTCCGGGGAGCCCACGGTGGCCGTGAACCGGTACGGGACGATCCAGGTGGTCTGGGAGGAGCAGGGAAAGCTCCAGGACCCCGTCGGACCGATGGGCATGGCCTTTTCGCAGGACGATGGGGCCACCTTTGGCCCCCAGCATATCTCCCAGGTACCGGGCTCCTCGTTCGAATACGATGTGTCCAATGCCGGTAACTCGCCGAACGGGACCTTCTGGGTGGGATATGGCGTCTGCCCCGTCCCCGGTCAATCCTGTTCGCTCACCGGCACCGTCACCTCCCAGGACTACGTGACCACCGCCTGGGACAATGGGAGTTTGGTCTCCCAACCCCAGCCTACCATCGCCTATGCGCAAACCGGTTCGAACTTCGTCGATCGGGACTGGCTCGCCTCGACCCCCAACGGCACCGTCTTCCAGGTCGTCGACGATGCGAGCGGGGCAACGAATGATGTATACCTCGTCCGTTCCTTTGATGGGATCCATTTCGCCGCGCCCCAGGTCATCTACAACAACAACGGCATCCCGATCGATGCCTTTGCCTACAACAACACCCTGTGGGGCGTAGCCGATTCGAACGGCTCGGGTGATTGTGCCATCCTCCTCTCCTTTGATGGGGGGAACACCTGGTCTCCCCCGGTCTCCTCCCCCGCGTGCAATACCGCCCAGTCCGGGAACATCGACTGGCAGGTGACGTGGGGCGCAAGCCACACCATCGACCTGACGTTCGACACGACTACCGGTGTGGACTTCACGAGCTCCGCGGACTTCGGTGCGACCTGGTCGACCCCCGTCCCGGTCTCGGGTACCACACCCGCGGGAACCACGTTCGAGACCCCCACGATCGCCTCGGATCCGGCCACCAACGAGACCTCCATCATCTGGCTCGATACCCGGAACAACCCTTCCCAAGGTATCTGGTACGTATACGAGGCCGACAGTTACGACAACGGGATCCACTGGTCATCCCCCCGTCAGCTTTCCGACACCCAGGCCGGCACGAATGCCGGAGGGACCACCTTCTGGCCGGGTGATTTCATCGGGAGCACGATCACCCCCTGGGGCACCGCGGCCGGCGTGTGGGGAGAGGATAACGCTAGCGGCCTATTGCAGACCTACTTCGGCCAGCTCCCGCTCGAACGGCCCTCGGCCGGGAACCTGAGCGTGACGGTCCGCAACAGTCTCGGCTCGGTCGTGCCGAACCTCCCGGTCTCGATCCCCGGGCTCGGAAGCGCCCGGACCAATGCTTCGGGCATCACCACCTTCTTCACCCTTCCCCCCGGCACGTACACGGCGAGCGCAACCTCGCCTGCCTATGGATCGGGGTCGGCCTCCGGCGTCGTGACTCCGGGCATTACGACCGCGGTGACGATCGATCTGTCGGGAGGAACCCCGCCCCCGCTCGTGACCGGCTTCACCGCAACACCGAGCCGCCTCACGCTGGGCAACGCGACGCAGCTCCATGTTTCGACCACCGGTGGGTCGCCTCCCCTTACCTATGCGTATGCGGCCCTTCCGCCGGGTTGCAA
>JAKBKR010000156.1 GCA_021832495.1 bacterium
ACCGGAACGGTGCCGCCCCCTCGAGGGAGTCGCCTCCCCGGGATGGGTGCGACCAAGGGGGGTAGGTGGGGGGAGGCGAAACGGTGACTGAGGCCTGGCATCTCGAGACCGATGCTTCCCTCAATCCGTCTCGAGCGAGGAATGGTCTCCCGTTCGCCGGGGGAGGGGTCGTGCTCCGAGACTCCCACCTCAAGCTCAAGTTCGCGCGGGCGGTCGAACTGGGGTACTTCCCATCGGCGACCCACGCCGAGTACGCCGCCCTGCTTTGCGGCCTCGAGATCGCGCTCGGGGAGGGAGTTCGCGCGATCTTCATCCGCACCGACAACCGTCTCCTAGTGGAGCAGTACTCCGGGGCATGGAGAGCTCGCAGCTCGGGACTCCCCGACCTTCTCGCCAGGTTGCGCGACCTGGCCGGGCGCTTCGACTCGTTCGAGCTACGGTGGGGTCCGTCGAGCCACCGAAAGACGCGCCCGGACGGTGCCCCGACGGCCGACACGCTCGCACGGAAGGCCGCTGGCCTGGGGGACCGTTGAACCGATCCGAGCGCCGCGTGCGACCTTTTTCCTAATATTTGAACTCCCGGAGAGTCCAAATCCATGCCCCGCTATCTAGCTCCGCTGTTCGAGTGTGTGCGCATTCGGGTCAGTGGGAACCTCTCAACTTGGTAACGGCTCTCCCCGGCCCAACAAGGTGAGCGGAGTCGTCAAGGCGGGATCTCAATTGAATGCACACGTTCGACCAACAGGCTCTGGTCTGCAACGACCGCTCCTCAGCGGCAGACCATTTCGACACGGCGACACCCGCTGTTTGCGGAAACGGAAGTCACGACTTCTTACGTGGTGGCCTCGGCGCAGATGTTTGCCTCACCCGGGAGCTCCCACTGGATGGGCCAGCCCGTGTGGTCATTCGCGTCGGCCTCGCCAATGCGGTGGCCCGCCCCGGGTACCTCTCGGTGCACCTTCGAGACCTGCCGCTGGACACCTCGGTAGGAGTCCCGGCTCTTTCCATTCGGCTCCTTCATCATGACGGGCCCGTAGAGGAGGGCTTGGTTGGGAGTCGGGACGTTCTCCTATGCTCCTTGGCGTTGGTTCCCCTCAGAAGATGGCGTGTATGCATGACGAGGACAAACTGCTAATCTTCGGTCCGAGTACCAGCCGCTGGATGGCAGTCCCGGTGGCGTCTTGCCTCCGCGCGAAGTACACGCGTGTCATCCGGAAGGCGCTCCCGGGCTACACTCTCGACAGATCTCGCTCAACTCCCAAGACGCCTTGAACATCGTCTTTCATGTCGACGGCAGATTCATCTTCCGTTTCCCCCGCTCCGAGCGAGGGGCGAAGCTCCTTGCGATGGATTGTGGGCTTCTCTCGTGTCTATCCCAGGAACTTCCGATACTCCTCTCAGATCCCTTTGTGGTGGGAAGCCTGCCCGGCCCCCGAGAGTGGCCGTTCAAAGGCTACACGAGGATCCCGGGACGGCAGCTCCAGTGGGCTTCCCTCACGACCGCTCGGCGGAGGACCCTGGCGCGGGACCTGGCAAAGCCTCTCGAACGATTGGCGGCCCTCCCCTCGGCGACGGCAAAGAGGTAGGGAGTCCCTGGCGGGGGATCGAGGGGTTTCCGTGGGGAAATGACCGACCTCTACGAGAGCCTGAGGAACCATGGGTCTCCAGTGATACCGGCCAATCTGAGAGAAGACCTCGACCGACGCTTTAGACACTACCTTGGTTCCCAGGAGAACTTCGAGTTCTCCGCAGCGAGCGCAACGATTCCCCGCTTCCCGTCCCCGGTGGCCGCTCCCATTTGTCTTCAAGAAAGCGGCGGTACACCTCGATGTACCGCTTGATGAGCCAGCGAACGAAGCGCATGGGCTCCTTCCTCGTCTGGGCGCTCTCCAAGGCTCTGTAGTAGCTTGCCCTTCCTTTGTACGGGACCACGAATAAGGGATAGCCGCGTCGCATCAGTACATGGTTCAACATCAAACGGGAGATTCGGCCATTTCCGTCTGTGAAAGGGTGGATGGTGACGAATTTGAGGTGAGCGAGTGCGGCCAACTCTACGGGGTTGTACTCGTGCGTCTTCCTGCGAAGCCATTGAAAGAAATCCTCAAGCAAAGGAGAAATTTCCACCGGGGTCGGCGGGAGGAACTTGCTCCCGGATATGCGAACTTGGTGATCTCTTATCTTACCGGCGATGTCCGGCCGAGTCGGGAGAAAGAGTTTTCGGTGCCAGAACAGAACCTCCCCGAGAGTCAGTTCTCTGGCATAAGCCAGCATGTCGTAGAAGATCTGTTGATGGGCTTCGGCCTCCTTCACATCGCGCAAGGGCTTTCCGGAGGGTGTGACTCCATGTTCCAAAAGTTCGGCGGTCTCGCGGAGCGTAAGGGTGGACCCCTCAATTCGCTGCGTGTTGTAGGTAAAGGTAATCGAGAAGATCTCCAAGTTCTTCTCGCCAGCTGACTTGGGGATCCGATGGGTCTCTTCCAGGTACCCTTCTCTGATCCGCTCCAGTTTCCCTTCCCACCGCGGTAGGTAGAGGTCGTGGAGGATCTTCTCGCTCAGCTCCTCCACATTTTTGGGCAGGGAGGTCCCAAGGTATCGTTCCTTCTTTTCGGTTCGCCCTCCCTCCCGGATCGTGTGCTGCAGGTAGTAGTAGTCACGTTCACCGATTGTCCTTCGAACCACCTGCGCCATGCAGACTGTTACCCCTACAATTTACATAATGGTGTGAACTACTTAACATTGTAGGGGTAGATACATCCCGAGGGGTGCTGGACGCAATTGCTCTGCAAACCGTTCAAGAACCCGACGTGGTTTCCTCCAGGGATCACGGGGACCGTGTGGGAAGTATGCGGTGCAACGGCATAGATGGCTGGGCCGATTTGCCGTCCTCTCTGAGACCGCGTTCGAACGGTCGGGGTTTGCGCTCTCAAGAATTGGCAGTTTTCAATCAACAAGGGTCTGTGCCGGAAATTGTCGGACACCAGTTCCCCTACCGCCCCGGAGGAGACGGGAGCTGCTGAGTATCCCGTGGTGCTCGGCTAACGGTGGAAAGGTCGATTCTGTACTAGATGAGCTTCGAGTATGCAGCGAATTGAAAGAAGGTGAGAGGTACTGTCACTAAGGCACCTGCGTAAACCTCCCTCCAGGTGTGTGCGCCCAGCCTGATGCGTGCCCAGGCCACGGGGGGAAGGAGAACAAGGAACCAGAGGCCGGGGAACCCGAAGAGGAAGGTTAGTGCAGACGCGGGCCCGGTGACACCGCATGCGTGCACACTCGGCTTCCATCTCAGGCTCAAGATCAGGAAGGAGACCGTGTTCCCGGCATAAGTCAACATGAGAATGAGCACCGGTGTGGAAGCATGGATTGACCAGAGCGCGGCGCCTCCCAAGAGGTAGCCAGAAGTGGCGACGATGAAGGGAATGACTCTCTCTCTCCTGTCCGCAACGTAGACATCTGACGTCACCCCCAGCCGGGAGAGTATGACGAGACCGAGGAGCGGCCATGCGGTTGCAAAGACAAGGGAGAGGGTGATCTCGGCCAGTCTCTCGCCAGCGCCCATCCATACGACGAGAACAAAGGCTGGCAGCGCCACGACGGGCGCGTTGAGGATGGCGGAGAAGCCATTCGCCAAACCGCTCCTCCTGCCTTTGTAACTTGTCGGATCTGCGGGAGGTCCCGTGGGGGGTGTCACTGGCTGCGCCAGCGCACATGAGGGATAAATGTGCTCAGTACGAGGCATGAGCTCACGTTCGCAGTCGGGCCGACGGGAGCAGAGGACCCGAGCCCACCCGCGCTTTGAACGCGGTTTCCCGGACCGACTCGCCTCTACCCCGGCACGTTCGGTAGACCGTCGGCAACCTTTCCAGCACGCGCGACCCGACCCACGTCCGACGACACTCGCTCACCTTGCGGATCGACACACCCTGGCGGATCGCGTTCTCCACCGAGTTGTTGTTCCACGGAACTTCCGACTTCCTCCGGAAGTAGGAACACTTGCCCATACTCCGGTTGAGGTTGTGGAGATGAGGCGGCTTGAGTCGGGTACCGCCGAGGGACCAGAGACTGGGGAAAACCGCACCGTGCGCCGGAAGGAAAAGTCCCATCCGGGACCTCCCGGGGGGGCCTGATCCCGGGCCACGTCATCGGAGGGGTCCTTCGCGGGAAGGGGGACGGTACCGGTACCAAACCAACCCGGACACCTGGGACAAAGGGACCCACCCGAAGTGGCGGCTGTCCCGGCTCCGTTCCACGTTGTCCCCCCGGACGTCGACCCAGAGCGTACCCGAGGATTCCCGGATCGCGTGGACCCTCTTGATGAGCCACCGCTCCCGGTCCTCCGGATCCCGGAGCACCACGACCTCTCCCGGCTGCGGTGGTCGGTCCCGGTATTCCCCCCGATTCACGTACAAGCGGTCTCCCGGGAGGAGTGTGGGGGTCATGCTGTCGTCCACCACCTCCACCCGTCGGCTCCTCCACCACCGGCTCCAGGGGGAATGCCACCGAGAAGGCGCACGCGCTGGGGTGGTCTCCTCCATCGGGGGCTCCGCCGGGTTTAAGGCCCCGGAAAGTCTGCGGGAGGGCATGTTCGGACTAAAGAGCTTCCGGCAGCGATTCTATGCCCTCGCCGATCGCCTGCGGCCTCCCCTCCCGGTCTTCGCCCACTGCGACATCCCGTGCGGGATCTACGACCCCCACGAAGCCCAGATCGCCGCCCTCACGGTCATCCGGATGAACCAGATGATCGGCGAGCTTCCGCCTCCGGCCGCCGACGCGAAGGCGGAGGAGAAGCATGCTTACACCCACAAGCTCGCCCGGTACACCGCCGTCAAGGAGCAGCATGCGGAGAAGCTCAAGCACGAGATCCGGGTGATCTACGGGGATTACATCACGGCGGACATGGTGAAGAAGTTCCCGGAGCTCCCGGACCTCGTCTTCAAGATCTGGAAGCAGGCATCCAAGGCACGCCAGGAGGTCAATCTCGCGGGCGCTCAGGAACTCCTCGCCAGTGTTCATCAGTTCGCCGAGATCTTCTGGAAGACCAAGAACGTGGCGACCCGGAAGGTCCCGTCGAACCAGAAATCGGGGGGCGAACTCGTCCTCCCGGCCTGAGTCGGGGAACCCCCGTCCGGGACATCGGGGCCCTAGACGGGGCCCGCCGCAAGGGGTTTCCGCCACGGGGGCATCCCCCGTGCCCATGGCAGAGGGCTTCCGTCACATCACCATCGCCCTGGATGGATCCGCGCATAGCGATCACGCCTTGGACGTGGCGCTGGAACTCTGCAAGAGGTATGAGGCCAAACTGACGCTGGTCACTGTGGCGCCGCTTCCGCTCGTCCTCTCCCCCCCCGAACCCTGGGTCCCGCCCCAGGTCACGGATATCGAAGCGGGACGCTACCGGGACATCCTGGACCGGGCCCAGAGGCGTTGTATCCAAGCGGGTGTGAACCCCGCCCAGGCCATCTGCCTCGAGGGACACGTGGCCGACGAACTGCTCACGTACCTCGAGAAGTCCCCCACCGACCTGTTAGTGGTGGGCTCCCG
>JAKBKR010000157.1 GCA_021832495.1 bacterium
TGAAAGACGCATTGTGAGTTGTAGCCAACGACCTCAAGAGAACCCTAACTTTTCATCTCAAGTTGTACTGGTCATTATATACGCAGTAGAGTCTCCTCCGACCCGAGGAACATAGAAGATGCCGCAAGTAATGATTGCAATGTCGGTGAAGGACTACAAAACCACCACTACAGTTTGGAGACTAGCCAAGCGGAGCCTGAATCCTAATGCCCGCAGGCGCATCGGCTGGCGCGGCCGCTCGAGCATCCTTAGGGAATTCATGCTCTATGGTTTCGAACAGGCGACAAAGGACCCAGAGGCATTCCTTAGATCCGTCCGTGACACCCGAGACCCGCTCGTGGGCAAGAAGGGTCGGAAGGACATCGGGGCGGAGCGCCGGGAGGCCTTGGTAGGGGCGTGGCAGAACATCTTCCCGACCAAGCCCGCAACGACCCGATCGCGTAAGGGCGCTAACCAATAGAACAATCTCAAATATTGAGATGCCTTCCGAAATCGCCCTGCAGTTGAGAGAAACTTCTCTTTACCGGAGGGAGCGGGTAATCGTGGTAAAGAAATCGGAGAAACCGAAAACAAGACAGGACTTCACGAGATTCGAACAGGCGCGGATTCTAGGAGCACGGGCCCTTCAGATTTCGTTAGGGGCTCCAATCCTCGTGGATGCTCCTCCCGAGGTGATCGATCCGCTGATCATCGCCGAGATGGAGTACGAGAACGGCGTCATTCCAATCACGGTAGTTCATAAGAAACTGACCCCCCCCAACTAGACAGGCCTAAGGGCGGTGTGAGATTCTGGCCTGGGTAAAAGCTTCGAGAGACATAGCCAGGTCAGAGGCCAGCTTCCGAAAGAGAGTCCCGGCAATGGCAAGCGCGGTCGCTGCGTGAAGGGATATTGGGGACAAGCTCCTCGATGAGCTTCCGAACCCGCGTCACGTTGCTCGACAACACGGCGGCTATATCTGTGGCCTCGACTGGGCGGTCGGCCCAGACATCGAAGTCGGTCACCATGCAAATCGGAAGATAGCATATCTCCCGCTCCCGGGCAAGCTGCGCCTCAGGACATAACGTCATTCCGATCACATCGGCGAGCGTACGGAAGAACCGACTCTCGGCCCGCGTGGAGAACCGGGGCCCTTCCACGCAGACGTACGTCTTGGAAGTTACCATGGGGATGCGGGCCGCTTTCCCCGAATCGACGGCGGTCCTTGACAAAGTGGGACAGAATGGGTCTGCCATAGAGATGTGGTACGTCTTTCCACCATCGTAGAATGTCGTGGGACGATTCTTGGTAAAATCAATGAATTGTTCGGGTAACACGAAGGTCCCCGGAGGCAGCTCTTCGCGGAGGGATCCCACGGAGTTCACAGTGATGATCGCATCCACGCCCAACGACTTGAGCGCATCGATGTTCGCCCGATAGTTGACCCGATGCGCAGGAATGGTGTGGCCCTTCCCATGGCGAGACAAGAAGAAAGAACGTACGCCGTCTATTTCCCCTTCTTCGATGAATCCTGAGGGGGAACCCCACGGGGTAGACATCTTATGCTCCTTCTGCGAGGTGAACAATCCGGATTCATAGAGACCGCTGCCACCGATGACACCGACCACGGGCCCTTCTTTGATAGTGGCGCGGTTCGTTGCCTGCGCTTTCATCTTCAAACCTTACCTCCCGAGTTGGTCCCCTCTCGTACCAGCGTCTCCAGGTACAGCGCCATGGCCACCTCCCCTCGGGTCCGCTCGATCAGGTTCCGGGCGCTATCCTGCTTGTGTTTGAGGGCCATGACCGCTCGGGGAGCGTCGAAGTGCATAAGAACGGAAAGTACCTCATCCATTCTCCCAAGGTAGGACTCGGCGACTTTGGGTTGACCCCGGGAGAGTGAGGTGACGGCCAGCCGGCGCATCTCTCCGACCAGATCGGAAAGTCCCAACAGATACGCTACAGGCCCGACCCTGAGCGATCTAGGCGAGGGAAAAGTACTTCCACTAACGAGCGCCCAGAGCAACGCTGCCTCCACGGACTCCTGAAGCGCCACCTCCACCACCTCATCGGCCAACATTCCGGCCCGCTCGGCCTCTTCCACCAAACGCCTCCGGGTCTGCGCGATCTGATTTGCCTGGACAGCCGGTGTCTCTCCCGCATGTATCCTCCGCATCATCTGTTGACTCGCCTGGCGCAGTTCCCGTGAGAGGTCCTGGACGCGGTCGCGGGTATTCACGAGTTCCCGTAACTCGAGTTCGAGGGAGCTCCGGATCGAATCCGACACAAGGCCGTGGGACCGCTTAATGGAATTGGGTAAAGATCTGGTCATCCTCTCCTCCGTACAACAATCCCAACCGAACCCCGGCATCGATCCACCCGTGGGCGTAACTTACTGCGGCCAGTGCGCGGGGTGCGTCCCCCTGGCCCTGAAAGTGCAAGGCGTCGGCGTAGTATGTCTGTGCCATCTTCAGCATGTCTTCAGCCCCTCCCTGTAAAAAAGAGCGGGATGGGGGCACGATCTTCACCTTCTCGAGAGCAATGCGAGTTATCTCGAGGTACTTCAGTAACCGCTCTTCAAGGGAAGCACCGGGTACTGACATGCCTCCCTTCTAGGCCTTCTTGGAAAGCTTGGCCCAGTCCTTCAGGAATCTTTCGAGGCCCACATCGGTGAGACTGTGGTGCGGCAGCTTTTCCATGACGTTGAAGGGTACTGTGCAAATGTCAGCCCCGATCATGGCGGCTTCTTTGACATGGATTGGATGCCGCACAGAGGCCACCAAGATCTCAGTTTTGAAGGAATAATTGTCGTATATCGTCTTGATCTCCTCGATGATCTCCATCCCGGTCTGCCCGATGTCATCGAGCCTTCCGATGAATGGGCTCACGAAGGCAGCCCCCACCTTGGCCGCCAACAAGGCTTGCAAGGACGAGAAAACGAGCGTCATGTTGACGCGGATGCCCTCAGATGAGAGGACCTTGGTTGCTTTCAACCCTTCAGTGATCATGGGGATCTTCACGTAGATGTTCTTGTGGATCTTGGCCAGTTTGCGTCCTTCTGCGACCATCTCGGGGGATGTGGTCGAAACCACCTCGGCAGAAATGGGACCATTGACGATGGTCGAGATCTCCCGGAGCACCTCCGTAAAATCGCGCCCCTCCTTGGCGACCAGGGAAGGGTTTGTGGTGACCCCATCGAGGATGCCCCAGTCGGCGGCGGTTCGGATCTCACTGACGTTGGCAGTGTCGAGAAACAGCTTCATCAAGGAGGGGAGGACCGACGTGCCCATAAGGGTTTCACTTTCCAATTTTGCGGGTCACGTACCAAATCCCGCCTGTGTGCGGGGCCATCTCAAGCGAGCAACGAGGGTCCGACGTAGAACCCTACCCACACTCTTGGCCTCAAGAGGCAAAGCTATTGTTTACGGGAAGACTCTTTCAAATTCCTGCAGATTCTTGTCGCAGACAAGCTTCCGGACCCGAGTCCACATTCCGCGCATTCCTGTAGATAATCTACGGTAGTGGGTTGTGGTCCGAGTGAGGGTTTGTTCCAGAAATCAATTGTGATGCCAAGACATCGGGTCCCAAAAACCAAGTGACCCACGTCATCCGGGCACGGCACGTCCACGTTGGGTTACGGCGGACCGCCGGAGGGTATCCAAACCTAGGCGACCCAGAACGAGAGCGTTACCCGGTAGGGCACGCCGTTTCAGGAGCTGTGCTGCCGCTTCTGGCGGGTGGTGGATACTTTCTCGTGCAGCTTTTGAACATTCTCATTCACTTGTGTCATGCCGGACAAGTGATTCTTGAGACTGTTGAGGTGTTCCTGCAACTGGTCTTCTAAGGTGACGAGCTGTCGTTCCTTCTCGTCAACCGATTGGAGCCGGGAATCCAGGGTCTTTTCAAGCTGAGCCAAGCGGTCCTCCTCATCGAGCAGTTCGCGCTCCTTTACGCGGAGGCGCTCTTCAAGGGACTTGGCCGCGTCCTCCCGCTCGATGACGCCGCGAAGGCGGCGACGGATCTCATCCGAGGAGTCGCTTCCACCGCGGGAGGATGGTTCAGGTTTCCATGTCCTTGCCGGTTCCGGCGCCTGGGCTGGGGCGGGTTTTGCCTCTTCGACAGGAGCGGCGGTCTCGACCTTGGGAGCGGGCGGCGGAGGCGCCGGGGTAGAAGCGCTGACAGGAGGTGAGGGAGCAGGACTGGACTCGACATGTGCTGGTTCCGGCTCCTTCACTGGTTCGCCCATGGCCTGGCGACCCAATGCGGTGACTCGTATCTTTCGGTTCGGTGTGCCGTGTGGATCGGGATGTAGAAAACCCTTGGTCTCGAGCTGGTGTAGGGCGATCGAGAGCTGGCTGATGGTGATACCGCTGAGCACCGTACCGAGGCCCTCCATGTAATCCTCGTATCGAAGACCGTCATCACCGGCCCGCTCAATGCTGAACTTGAGGACCTTTTCGGCTACAGGACTTAGATCGCTGGAACTGCTTGCCATCTTCGAATCACCTACTTCCTGAATCGTCTGAGAAACAAAAAGACATTAAGCTTTCACCTTCGACTTGAGGAGATCCCGTAAGGTCTTGAGGTCGGACTCGTACGCAGCATAGGGATGCGCTGCGTCCCCGTCAAGAGGAGTTTCGAGCACTCCGGGGACCCGACGGAAGCGGGGGTCCGTAAGGAATCGGCGGAAAGGGGCACTTCCAATTTGGCCGAGCCCGATGTTGGCGTGGCGGTCTTTGTGGGACCCCAAGGGAAAGAGGGCATCGTTCAGATGGAAGAACTCCACCTTCTCGAGACCGATCGTGGACTCGATATGCTCCATCAATTGGTCATAACCTGCTTGGGAGCGAAAATCGATTCCCGAGGCAAAGACGTGGCATGTGTCAACGCAAAACCCGACCCTTGTGGGCGCGTCCACTTGGTGACCGATCTCTGCGAGCTCTTCGAATGTCTGACCGAGCGTGCTTCCCGCCCCGGCGGATATCTCCAGGATGAGGTGGGTCTTCGCGGACTTCGTCGCATCCAAGGCATGCTGGGCTCCCTTGACTATGTTCTCGATCCCCCTTTCCTTCCCGGATCCCACGTGCGCCCCCGGGTGGAGGATGACGCCTACGGCATCGAGCATTTCGGCCCGTTGCAACTCTTCCACCAAAGCGTCTCGGGAAGCTTGCTGGAGCTTCGGGTCGGACGAGCCGAGGTTGATGAGATAGGAGGCGTGCACCCCAACGGCCTGAATCCCATACTGCTCTTTGTTTGTTCGGAACGCCCGAGCCACTTCCGAAAGGAGAGGGGGGGCTTTCCATTGCCGTTGGTTTTTGGAGAACACTTGCATGACCTCACATCCCAACCGACCGGCTGTTTGTGGCGCCTTCTCGATACCTCCAGAGATGCCGATGTGAGCTCCTAGCAACATGTCGATGGGGAGTAGGGGCGGTGTAGAAAAGCCCATCGTAGAAAGGGAGGGCTAAGGAATCTGTGGAGACACGGGAGACATCGATGGACAAGTGGGTCGCATCCCAAGGCACAAGTTCCCGTTCGTACCGGAAGAGAAAAAAAGTCAGC
>JAKBKR010000158.1 GCA_021832495.1 bacterium
CCACCTAAGCGGACCGGCCCCTCCCCGATACGTGTGTAGGCTACTACGGGCGCTCCCCTACGCTCAACGCCGAAGAACGGGAAGGCCTGTACTCCTCGCCCCTCGAGGAAAGCCGCCTCGGCCAACAATACCGAGGCGACGACAGTCCCTTGACCGCCGCGCCCATGGAACCGCACTTCGTAGCGTTCACGGCCCCCGGGAAGCGGGTGATGGTCACCGAACCCTGTCTCCATCGCCCGTCCTCCCCCGATCCTATCGCTTGCTCCCTTTATTGTACTTTCCGCAGTGGCTTCGATAGGAACATTGCGTATTGTCACATAAAGTCTCGCAAGAAATTACATTTCGCCATAATGTAGTGGGCTAAGTGATTCCACTATGAGAACAGGCATCTCTTCATACGGGATATTGGGTGGGCTCTGCACCGAAGTGACCGCGGCAAATATGATCCCGGAGAATAGATTCATTGAACCTCTGGCAGGTTCCATCCCCATCCATTCCGGGGAATCTTAGCAAAAAGGTGAGGTCTGTAGTATCTTCTTCCTCTATGATGCCATGTTGTAAATCGCGAGGTTTTGGGGGGAGCGCGTTCGTTTGCCGTTCGCGTCTACGGGGTACTTCGCTCCAATCGTTCATCAAATCCCGATGCCCAGACATTAGTGGTGGGGTTTCATGGGCAAACATCCAAACCTTTGCGACATTACTTCAAGTTCAAAGCTCCCGTAGCACAAGTCGTTGCAAGACGACTAGCCCCGAACGTCCCAATTATCGAATGACCTTGCGAATCGAGCACGAAGGATTAAATACATCCTTTGCTCATACTTCATCATGCAATCTGCGAACTTGCGCAAGAGCATTGGTGTGGGCTTGGGAATCGCCATGGTCGTGTTCATTCTTTGGGCCTCCTTCGAGGGCACCTCCGTGAGCGCTGGCACCGTGCCGGCTCAAACGCAGTACACCACTCCAACCAACACCACTGGGCTTCCCGTGGTGGACTATGCTATCATTGGGGTCGTTATCGCGATCATCGTGGCTGGCCTCCTCTACTTCATGCTCTTTGGCCGGAAAGGCGGTCCCGCCGTGACCTCTGAGGAGGAAGCGGAAGAGGGATCATCCTCGAAGGATGACGAGAGCGAGTCCAAGTCCGGCTCCGAGTCGAAGGACGACGACTTCCACGAGGACGACAAGGACGAAGCGGACGCGTAGGCACGCTCCGCGTCCCACGTTGGGATCGCCCGCTCAGGCTGGCACGCAGCCGGTACTTGTCGCCACAGGTTCGTACTCGAAGATGTAGGCATCCGAGCCCGAGGGGTGGAAGACCTGGGGGAAGGTCCCAGGGTCCTCTTCAAAGGGAAGTGGCAACAGGGGTTTCCAGAGCACGTTGCTCTGCCCGGTGACAAAGACCTCGGTTATGCTGAGCGTTTGCAGCGCGCGGAGCGTTTCGTTCGTTAGCGTGCCATTGACGAGGTCGTCAACGGCCAATGTGTAGCTCGAGTTCCTCGGGCCCGGGTCCATCGGGAAATCCAAGTGAATGGGTCCATATGCGGGCAGGAATTGTCCCGCGGAACCTGGGGCGACGAGAACGGTCGAGCAGGAGGGGAGGTGGGCACCCGCCCATTGGAGGGCGGCCAGGTCCGCGGGGGAAACGTTCGCCAACTCCCCTTGCAGGGTCGATAGGTAGGTGGGAGCTGAGGTTGCCGTTACAACCATCCCGGTGGCCAAAGGCACGGCAAGAAGTGTCGCGGCAAGAAGTGCTAGGAAGGGATGCGCGCGTGGGTCTCGCTTGCGTGACGTGCCCAACCATCGGCACGCCCAGTACGTTGGGAACACGGCGAGGATCCCATAACCTGCGAAGAGGATGATGGAGAGTTCGGTCAGGTTCGTCGGAACGTAGCCCGTAGTGAGGAATCCCGCAACCCCGACCCCGGCCAAGATCAGAGCTCCCGATGCGATGCCAATCGCGGCCATCTGGTCCAAGAGGGGCCGGGAGATGCGCGTCGCGCTCCAGGGTACGACCCGCCACTGATCGAGCACCACGATGACGAACCCGAAGAGCAAGAGCAGGGCCAGTACCGCTTTGAGGGACGGAAAGGGGGAGAGCCAGACGTCTTGGGGACGGAAAAGGAAGGGGTCGAGCAAGGTCGGGATCTGGGAAACGAGCGACTCGGGAACAGTGGTGGTCGGAACCGCGCCGCCGCCCGAAGGTGTCAGAACGTGTTGAGGATAGCTCCACCAGGTGATGGTGCCAAGGATGCTAGGAAGGATGAAGATCCCGCTGATGCCTGCGGAGAGTGCCAATCGTCCAAGGGCGGGCACGGCGGTTGCCCATCGAGTCCGCAACCGATAGAGCGTCAAGAGTCCGATGGTGGCGATGAAGGCCTCCGCGGCGACCAACGATAGCGCCGCCATGATCCCGCACGCGATCCCTAGGAGGAGCGCATCCGTACCCCGGCGCAGTGGGACCACGCGTTCCGAAAGTCCCAACGTAAGGATGAAGAGGGGAAGCGCCATGAGAAAATCATACGACCCGCCGACGAGGAAGCGGGGCCAGGTCTCAACACCGGCCAAGAACACCACGAGGAGGACGCCGAAGGGCTCTCCCTTCGCTCCCCAGACCCTCCGGACCCAGACATAGGCTGCAGGGAGGAAGAGCGCAAGGTACAGCGGAATGAGGTACACCGGAGTGAGGAGCACTGGCCACCCCAGGAGGATCGAGGCCGTGGCGAAGAGCACGGGGGAACCTTGGGGGTACGTGACCCCCATCGGGGCGAACGGCTCGAGGGTGTGGGCGGCGGCATGGGTGTGCAAAAGGACCATTTGGAAATCGACCTGCATGCTCCCATCGAAAGTGTTGGGAGCGACCTGGGGGGCGAACAGGAAGCACTCGAAGGTGAACAGGGCGATCGTGGTCAGGAACACGATGAGCAGGCGCACCGTGCTGGGGTCCCAGGACCCCACCTCCGTCCAGAGCCGTCGTACCCCACGGGAGACCTGAAGGCCGTACCGCCCCGCCCACCCGATCCCTCCTAGAGTGAGGAGTCCGAGGACGGTGACCGGATAGAACATCCCGCCGGGTACGTACGCCACGGCATAGAGGATGCCTCCCGTGGCAAAGAAGGCCGAAAGGGCTCGTTCCAAAGGAGTGAGGAGGAGCGTCCGATGAAGGAGGCGAGCTAAGAATTGTATCGCAAGGTCCCCCAAAGGGAGGAAAACCAAGAAGAAGAGGAGGGACTCGGCCTCCAGCAGGAAGGGATCAATCCCCATGGGTGGCTCCCAGCCTTGGGTCCCTCAGTCCGGGGTGCGCGGGCTCGGGCATGCGGTCCGGCTGTAACCCGCTCACGGCCCGTTCAGGCGATCGCTTCCCGAGCGAGCTCGGTTCCCTTCACCATGTTGACGAGCTTCTGCCAGGACACGTCCAGAGAGCGGGTGCGCAGACCGCAGTCGGGATTGACATAGACCCGGGCGGGATCCTTGAGCCGATGCACCGCCTTGAGGATACGCTCCTTCACGATCTCCGGGGTCTCGATGATGTCCCGATGGATGTCGAGGACACCGACCCCGACCTCCCGTCCGTCGTTCACATCCTCGAAGAGCCCGAGGTCCTCGTACCCATCCCTTCCCTCGACGTCGCGGTTGGCGAACTCGAGGAGGAACTGACGGCAGTTCTTGGCCTCCAGCATGCCTGGGAAGAGGGAGTTGTAATCCGAGAAGCAGATGTGCATCACGAGCTTCGCATCGATACCGACGGTGGACTCGTTGAACGACTCGACGACGAGGGCGGTCTCCTCGGGATGGGTTCCGGCGGCGGGCTCGTCGATCTGGAGGACCTTCGCCCCCTTTTCTACGAGCGCCTTCAAGGTGGGACGGATGATCTTCCGGGCGATATCCACCACGAACTCTCGCTGGGCGGCCCGGCGCTCCTTGGGTCCTTTCCAACCCGGTTGTTGGCGCAGGTAATACTCGTTCCACGACCAGTCCGCCAGGGTATAGGCTCCGGTGATCGGGACCTTGGGCACCCGTTGCGTGTGATCCTTCACGAAGCTGAACTCCTCCAAATGATACGGGGCCTTCAGCCCAACCTCGCCCACGCAGGCGGCCTTCCGGTAGTACTTGTTGTCGAAGGACCGGACATGGCCCAAGAAACGGAAGCCCGTGGAATGTTGGATCGGATACTCGTACATCTCCACCCGTCGCATCTCGCCGTCATAGACGAGATCAAGCCCCGCGGTCTCGAGGAACCGGACACCAAAGAGCGATCCGACCTCCCGAACCACATCGGGGGAAACCTCCGCCGCGGACCCCTTTCTCCACCGCTCGATAAATGGTTGGCTCGAAGCATCACTGAATGGGACCTTTTGGAGGTGGGACTCCAACTCCCGGAGCGCACCCTCGGAGAGCTTTCCTCCCCTCGCCCCTTCGACCATCCAGTAGGGCTTCCGGAGGGAACCGACCTCCTGCGTCGGGAGCATGGGAAGTGTCGGCATGTTCAGGACGTGCCTCCTGCGAACGGACGCAACACCGCGAGTTTCTCCCGGGCGGTGTCCCAAGGAAGGAGGTCCATCGGCGCCGCCGGGCCGAGAAGGAGGGTCCCGGGATGGAGTGCCACTTCCACGTCCTTCACTAATCGATCAAGGTCCTTCGGGTCCTCGGTCAAGGAAGTGCGGGGGTCGATGCATCCCAGCCCGATGGAGGAACCGGGCGGTAGGGCGGACCCGGTCAGGTCTTGGAGCGGAGTCTCACTAAGGTCGACGCCGACGAGAGATACGCCGAGCTTCGGGGCTTCGGGGAGGAGCCAGGCGCCATTACCGAAATATGTCCAGAGCAGGAACTCGCTTGGGGGGCGTCCCCCGGTGACGATCCGGTAGAGCTCCCGCAATTCGTCCTCCGGGGCCTCCCCCGTGTACGCAAGCAGAGGCTCGTGGAGGAGGAATCGCTTCACCCCGGCGCGGGACAATGTATCGATCGCTTCTCGGAGATATCGGGCCAGGCTCCGCGCCACCGCGGACTCTCCCTGACCCGTGCGATTCTCCGATAGCCCCGTGAAGGTCCAAGGTCCGGGCAAGATGACCGTGAGATCGGGATCTGCGGAGGGGACCATCCGGGAGATCTTCCCGGCATCCAGCGAAGGGAGCTTCTCCACCACGGGCCGGCGGTAGAAGGAGTTTGTCTCAAACCAGCGGGTAAGGGCCCCCGGCACAATCCCGTCGGACGATTCCACCAGCGGGCGCAAGAGGTCTTGCCAGGCGAGGTGCCCTCCGGTGCGCCACGCGAACCCTTGTTCCCGCTCGAACTGCAGGACGGTCTGGGTCCACCGAGCATAGAGCGCATCCACATCCTCCCGACTCCGGCGTCCCCGTTCCCACTCCCGGGTCGCCGCGATGACCTCCTCGGACCGAGGGAGAAACGTGGTGACCGCCGCGCGTGTCGACATTTCGGCCAAGCGAACATGGGTTCATTAATAAAATAGCCGACAAGCCCCCCCGTACAAGGTTAAAAGGATAGGGCGGTTCCGTATTGGGAGATTACCGTGAGTTTGGT
>JAKBKR010000159.1 GCA_021832495.1 bacterium
TCGACGGTGAAATCTACCACCTCGGCGCTGGAGAGGTCGGGTACGTTTCCCCCGGGAAACCCCATCATGCCTTGGCTCCTTTTCGTTGCGCCAAGATCTCCCGGGCCGGGACGCCGTCCACGAGAAGCCCCATGGAAACACACGTGCCCAACACCTGGTTGATCTTCGCATCGAGGGAGTTGCCGAAGAGGTCCTCGCCCTTCGCCTCGGCGACCTTCTTCACGACAGCCATTGAGACGCTGCCGATGGGGTCGTGCTTGGCCTTTCCGCTTCCCTTCTCCTTCTTGGATTCCTTGAGGAGGAGGGCCGCGGTCGGGGGATGGCCCACTTCAAGGGTAAAGGTACGGTTCGGACCCACCTTGATCACCACCGGGACCTTCATCCCGGCAAACACCTTCGTCTGCTCGTTGATCGCGGCGACCACCTGACCCACGTTGAGCCCCATCGGGCCCAGGGCTGAGCCCAAGGTCGCGCCCGCCGCCGCTTTCCCGCCTTCCACCATCACTGAGACCTGATCTGCCATTGCCTAGTTCCCTCCTTTCTCGACCATGCGAACGTGATCCCCGCGGATGGTGACCGGGATGGGGACCACGGCCTCGATCAACTCGACCGTAATGTGCTCCTTCTCGGCATCGATCTTCTTGACCCGGGCCTTCTCACCCTTGAACGGCCCGGAGATCAATTCGACAATGGCTCCTTCCACGAACCCTTCGACCGTGACCTTCGGTTCGAGAAGCGGCTCGATCTCCTTGAGCGAGGTCTCGCCTTTCACGAGGCCACGCGCTTTCCGGATACCAACGAGCATGTCGTTGATCCCCTCGAAGCTCATCCCTTCGGCAAAGACGTAGCCCCGCATCGCACTGGGTACCATGAGGGAGAATATCGCCCCGGGTTTCTCCAACGCCTTGGCGGCAAGGGAGTCGGCGACCTCACGCTCATAGCCCCGGAACGTTTTGATGGCGAGCAAGGCTTGCCGGGTCACCCAGCCCAGATGGATCTTCGACTCGTCTGGTTCCCCCGATTCCCAGCGCGCGGTAAGTTCAAGGTCCACCCGGTCCTTGTAACGCACCCCCACGGGGGCCTCGACATCGATCGTGATCGGGAGCGTCATGTGTGGTTCTAAGGGGATCGACTTCTCCGTGGTCCGGGCGAAGACTTCTTCCCGAGATTTGGGAGAGGACCGGAGCCATACCCGCCACTCCGCCCCTTCGCTGGCGTACGTGGAGGTGTGTCGGGACTCGATCTTGAGGCGAACGGTCCCCTTCTCCTCCCGCTTCGAGCGAAGAACGGCCGAGAGCGAGGTCGTCATGCCCGCCGCGACCTCGGATTCGGTCGCGTCCAAGGGTAGGAAGGAGAGGGACCCGTGCGAGGGAGATGGGGCAACAGGCGGAGGTGTGGCTACGGGAGGCTTTCGCTCCACCTTGCGTTCCTTTTCCTCGGGTAGCGAGCCCTGCATCAGGCCGATGCCCTCACCTTGTTCCTGGGTCATTGCGATCTTCCCTCCTCGTTCAGAGGGTCTGGAGCTGGGTCCACAGCCACGGGCCGATCTGAGTGAAGAAGATGTAGATGATGAAGCCGACGCCCCCTATAAGCACTGCTCCCAAGAATGTGATCTGAAGGACCTTGACGTACTCGTCCGTATCCGGTTTCCGTGCCATACGAAGAATCCGGCCGTACTTCCCATGCCCGACATTCTTGAGCCGGGTGTCGATCTGGTCCTGTGTCCGCTTGATCCGGTCGAGGAACCCCATCCTGCCGCGTCCCACCCCCGTTCAGAAGACGGATTCGATCTCGAAGGAAGCCGGCCGTCGGGCGGGGGCTCGGAGCGGAGGCGGTGGAGGAGGGGTGGAGGGGGGGCGCTCCCGGTTGAACAGCTGGGGCGAATCCACCCCCGTGACCACGACCATGCATCGGATGGTGTTCGCCAGGGTAGGATCTACGGAGGCACCCCAAATGATCCGCGCCGTGGGGCTCACGGCCTTCTGGACCACTTCGGCCGCCTTCTGCGCTTCGGAGATGGTCATGTCCGGACCACCGACCACGTTCACGAGGGCTCCGTGCGCATTATGGGTATCGACCTTGAGGAGCGGGGAGTTCAGCGCCTCGTTCACGGCATCCTCAGCCCGGTTATCCGTATCCGACTGACCGAGGCCGATGACTGCGACCCCGCCACCCTTCATGATGGTGCGGAGATCGTTGAAATCCAAGTTGACCAAGCCCGGCTTGGTAATGATCTCGGTGATGCCCTTGATGGCATTGGCCACGACGCTATCGGCAACCTTGAAGGCGCTGGTCAAGGGCAACCGGGGCACGAGCTCCAAGAGCTTGTCATTCTGGACGGTGATCACAGTATCGACCACATGGCTCAATCGTTCGAGGCCCAATTGAGCGTTCTCTCGGCGGACTTCGCCTTCGGCGGTAAAGGGGAAGGTGGCCACGGCCATCACGAGGCAGTTCCCCTGGGAAACTTCCTTTGCGATCTCTGCGACGACTGGGGCTGACCCCGTACCCGTCCCGCCCCCGAGACCGAGCGTGATGAAGACCATGTCGGCCCCGCTAAGATGCTTCTTGAGCTCGTCTTCGGCTTCGCGGGCAGCCTGTTCACCGACCTGGGGCTGGGCGCCGGCACCAAGCCCTCGCGTGCAGCGTCTACCCAAGAGGACCTTGTGGTGGGCGTTGACCGTGAGCAGGTGCTGGGCATCGGTGTTACAGGCCACAAGTTCGGCCCCAGTGATCCCCTCCTCAAACAAACGACTGACGGTGTTGGACCCCCCGCCCCCGCATCCCACGACTTTGATGTTGGTCTTCAGGCTGGCGAGGACTGCCTCAAGTTCCTGGTCATCGGTGGACCCCGGCGTGGACTCAGACGGCTTTGCAGTCTTCGCCTCGTTGGGGATTCTCGATAGGATTTCCTGGGCCAACGGTCGCATGGATTACCTGCTCCGTCCACGCACAACGCTAGTATGATATAACCTATGTCCTCTGATTTTCCACGGACGAGGCACCTTGGATTTCCCGCGGTGGAGGCCTGAGTATGATCGCATCGCGCGAGAACTCGGTCTTTCTCCCGAGGAGGACGAGAGGGTGGCCCAAAGCCTAGGAAGCTTACTTCACCTTGAGGGGAATCCCACCCAATGGTTGCGGGGACGATTGGCCGGCAAGACAGTGCTCGTGGTCGGGGCGGGGAGCCGGGACCTCCCGCTGCCTCTCCCTAAACCGAGTTGGGCGAGCATTGCTGCGGATGGGGCCACGAGCTATTGCCTCGAGCGCGGGTTCGTCCCGGACCTCATTGTGACCGACCTCGATGGCTGTATCGAAGACGAGGTGGAGGCGAATGCCAATGGAAGCACCGTCCTCGTCCATGCCCATGGCGACAATGAACCCGCCCTTACGACATGGGTTCCTCGCTTCCATGGCAAGGTATTGGGCAGTGTGGCGGCGGCTCCGCGGGGGAATCTGGTCAACTACGGTGGATTCACGGATGGGGACCGGGCGATCTTCCTTGCCGAGGAGATGCGCGCACGGGAGGTCATCCTTTCCCGCTTCGACCTTGAGGATGGGATCGTTCGGTCCACCGGACGACACCGCCAGAAGCTCGCGGTGGCATTGCACCTCATCGAGACGGTGGCCGAACGGGGTCAACTTCCCATTCGTCGAGTGACGGCAGAAGGGGTGGTCCCTTGGGAAGTCAGGTCCCCGTGAACCACCACATTTCTTGCGGACCGTTCTCGTAGAGAAGCACGAAGTCCGGACCTTGGAGGAAGGCTAGCTGGGAGGGAGCCATCGGATAGGTCGGCTGGGAGGGGTCTAATGCTACCCCAACACTGATCATGGTCTGGTCCACGGCCACCGCGTCCACCGGTGAAAGATGATTGGGTGCCAGTGAATCGTTGAGCTCGGCGGCGACTTCCCGGCTCACGTTCCCCGAAGTGATTCCACAGCGAGTAAGATTGCCCAGAAAGAGGACGCACGTGTTCGACCATGTGGCCGGGTTCCCCGAGAGCCCGAAGTACATGTCGCTCAGACGATAGTCTGCGGCGAGGGTTGTCCCTATGGCTACGCTATGGGCCCCCCATCCCGCCAGGGCGAGGTCCTGGGGAGTGAATCCCTCCTGGAATCCGTCGGTGACCTGCGGTGGAGGCAGCGCAACCCACGCATTGGCCCCGATGAGAACGCACACTATGCCCCCGACCGCAAACCGCTTCCAATCCGACCGTTCGGTGCGTGCGACGAGACCTCCCAATCCGACCGCCACGAGCATTGCCATGGCTATCACCGCCCATTCCGCATGGCGCTCAACGGGGAGCGCCTGGATGTTCAGCACGGCGGCACCCGTGGCCGAGATGAGGATGGCCATGACCCAGGCGTAGGGTATTGGAGCGAGACGGCTTCCGGCAGAGGTCCCAATGCCACCGGCGCTCAATGGGACAAGAGAGATCAATGGCAGGAACCAAAGGACGTCGAGAAGGGGAATCCGCTGCGTGGTGCCAGGGATGGGAAAGACCACGAGGAGCAACGCCCCTGAGACGATGAAGAGCATGAGCAAGGTGAAGTCCCGGATGAGCTTGGGATCCGTGGCCCATTTGGGACGAGCGATCGAACGGAGCTTGGAAAATCGACCCCGTCGCAAGTGGACGAATACCGCCGCCAGCACGATCACGGCCAGCGTGGCGGTTACCAAGAGGACCAGGATCGCGTCACTCGAAACTTGGAGGAAGGGTATGTCCGTCAGTTCACGACGGAAGGGCACCGCATACAGGATCCAGTACGAGAACAGGGCGAGGGAAAATATTCCGAAAAAAACGAACTCGCGAACCGGGAATCGACGAGACCACCGTCCCGGAGTCACGAACTCGAGTCCGACCACCATGGTCAGACCGAGGATGAGCAAGAAGTAACTCGAAAGGTGATGGCTGATGATGAGCGCGCCGCTTGTGAGAAAGAGCGGCACCATCCAGCGGGCATCGCGCCGTTGCTCGACCAGCATCCACAGGCTTGAGACGGCGAGGAGGTCCCCGAGCGTGTCGGGCACGGAATGCGCTAGGATGAACATCCGAGGAAAGGCCACCGTGGCGATCCCGGCGGCGGTAAGTGCCACCCCGTCCGAAGGAAACAGACGGCGGAACAGAAGGAACAACGGAAGAACCGCGAACGCACCGAGCACCGGGACCGTGACCTGTAACGCGCTCAAAACTGGGGCCGAGGTCGCCTCTGAGACCGCCCCACCAAGTATGAACATCCCGGGGAAAAAAGGATACCCGAAACCTTTGCCCGGATACCCCGAGAGCAGGAATCGTCCATGCTCCACAAGGTAATTCGTGAGATAGTAGTATTCCCCGGTATCCGAACCCCAGATGGGGTAGAACCCAAGGGGTTCAAGCCCCAAGAAAAGCGCCAGAAAGAAAAGGCCTCCGAGCAGAAGCAAGAAGTGGACCCGGATGCCCCGGGAGGCGATCGGGAGGGTCATCCCGTGGTCCATGCCGGAGGAAAGGGGTCGAGCCGGGACCTACCGCTCCTCGTCCTTGGA
>JAKBKR010000160.1 GCA_021832495.1 bacterium
GGAGGGACGAGCCGTGACCGAGCCCGAGCGATGCGCAAGCTGCGGGCGCCCCCTCCGTCTGTGGGTGCGCATTTGCAGGCTGGTCTTCGAGTGGAGAGCGGAGACGGACCCCCAACGAGCGACGTGCTCCAAGACGCTGAAGTGCCTGCGACTCTATCAGCACGATGGGGAGTGCTGGCCGAAGGAGGGTATCTGATGCCGCGGCCACGGAGTACGAAAAAGAGCGGGCGTGGCAGAAGGAGCGGCGACGGTTCTACGGGTTGAGCAAGGCGAACCGTCAGGTAAAATAGGCCATCCGCCATGAAGCCTAACGATGGAAAGCCCCTCCCAGTGGCCCCCGGTGGGTTACACACCAATCCCAAGAGCCGCGATTGGGACCCAAGAAACTGAAATTCCGCTCGCCTACAAGATGACGCCCGCTGGGAACGCCGTCGTGGTGATCCACACGAGCCGTCCCAACCTCATCCTGATCCCCGGGTCCGTCCTGAACGCCTTGAGGGAGTACATCACCACCCACCCGAACGCCCACAAGGCGTCCGACATCATTCCGCTCGCCGCCATCTTGTTCTGGCGGGCCCGCAACACCTACGTCCGAAGGGACAACAAGAACAAATTCGCCAGTCCATACCCGCTTGAAGGGGTCCCCCCGACAACTACAAGCGCCGAACCGCTGACCGGCGAGATCGCCCAAGGCGAGCGCCTGATCGCGGTCTCTCCCCTGACGATCTCAATAGCTCTCTATCTGGTGGGTAAGGCCACCATCGCCAACTCGGTCCGAATCGGTCTTAGGCAGGCCGGGTGGAGGGATGTCCGCATGGTTACCCTCGGCAACTGGCTCAACGGAATCGTACGAATGGGGCTGTGGGAACCACGAGCCGCGATGGGTCCAAGCAATGGTGTCCCAGCCGACATGGCCCCGAACAACCCGTAGCGCCTCTATCCGCCAGATGCCGCGGAAGTTTCGGCAGCTGTAGGGAACAAGCCACGGCCAGCGGCCCCAGCTCCACACCTCCACGCTGTAGTGCGGCGAGAACGCCAGCGTGGACAACGTGGCCGCAACGTCCGACCGCTTGGTGCTGCTGTTCGCCTGTGTGCCCACCTGAATCAGCCGGACCGGCGAGTTGGACCTGACCGCCACGATGTCGATACACCCGAAGAAGTCCGCCGACTGGCTTACGGTCCGGCCGGGGCCGATCCAACGGACCTTCTGGTAGGCCCGTTGAGTGAGGAAGCCGATTTTCTGTAGTGTCTCGCACACTTCGTTCTCGCGCCGTGCGCCGGTGGTCCTGCTGCTCATCGGTTCGGGTCCGGATAGGCGTACTGCCGCGGGGTATTCAAGGTGACGACCGGGGCGTTGGACTCCGCGTGGGACGGGAGGTAGGCCACCTTGATTCGGGCCGCCCGGGTCAGGACTCCTCGGATTCGCATCACGTGGCCCCGGGACTTCGCCCGGTCGCGGTCCACGCCGAGAATCTCCGCCTTCGTTTGGCCCGTGAGGTCTCCCAAGGACGCCAAGTCCGTGAGGGCGTGGTAGGGAGAGGTCAGCCCCATCCGCCGACGGTACGCCTGATACTCCCCCAGTTCGAGCGTCGTCACCATGACGTAGCAGATTTCACCCTCCGAATAGGCCGGGGTGTTGGCCTCGGTCAGCACGGAGATCCGGGAGCGGATGGTGTCGCGGGAGCGCTTCACCGCGTCGTCCGTGTCCACCCACCGGGCGGCTTCGCCGCGGAGCCACTCCAAGAAGTTCACCGCCGCGGAGTCGTGGCGGGGCTCGGCCACCTGAATCCGCGGAAGGCCCAGAATCGCCGCGCCGAGGTCCAGCACCTTCTCGCGGTCGTCCTTGTGCGACTGGGCGATCTCCACCAACTCGCGCATCTCGGGGTCCTTGCGGAAGATGTCGTTCAGCCGGAAGAGCGCGTAGCCTCCCGAGTCGGTCTCGAAGTCGTCCTCGCCGACCACGGGGTCGTTGGGAAGGCTGTCCACGAACGCCGAAAACTCCCGCTTGGTCGCCTCAATCGCCGCCCGGTCGTCGGAGTCGAACTCGACTTGAATCGACCGCCGCTCGTCGCCGTGTTGCTCGTTCGACGAACTGTCCGATACGTCGGGAATGATATTGGAAGTCCACACGCTCGGCGCCCGCGGGGTATAGACGCGGTGTTTGAGGTCGCTCCCCCCGCGCGACGTGGCCGTCCCGTTGCTGATCGAGCGCATCTGCTCGCGTTCGTTTTTCGTCAGGGAGGCTTCATCTATCAGGAGCGGAAAGTCGGTCGCGGAGAAATAGTCGGCCCGTCGGAACCCGCTGTGGATGGCGTCCCCGCCGACGTACTCCATCGCCGCGTCTCCGATCCCCCAGAGGACCGCTATCGCCGCCCGAGTGAAGTGGGTCTTGCCCACCCCGCTTTCCCCCACGAGGTTCAGCACCGGCACCGGGGAGTTGGGGCGGAAATGGCGGGCCACCACCGAGCCGGCCACGTAGGCCAGAATCGCCCGGTGTTTGTCGGTCGTGACGAATTGGAGCAGTCTCCGATACCGCGCTTCGCACACCTCCCGGCTTCTCCGCCGGAACCAACGGCTGACGATTCCCGTGGCATCCGACCGGCCCCCGAACCTCCGCCCGATAGTGTCGGGCACCCACCAACCGGCGGACAGAAGGGAGCGGTTGGCCCGGCTTTCGTCGTCCAACTTCTCGGGCGCCGTGAACCTCAGCTCCAACCGGGTGGATACCCGGTCGTAGACCGGCAGCTGGTCCAGCCACAACGCCAGCCCCCGCATCATCCTCGGATAGGGGTTGTAGGTCTCCCGAACATGGCGCATCAGGTCCGAGCGGGTCAGATACATCGAGGTCGCGGAGTTGGGGGTGGGCTTCCCTCCGGCCGACGGGTCGGGCCACTCGTACCAATCCGCCCCCGTGGTATCGGCGTAGTGGGTCAGGAGGAACGGGACGGGCACGATGTCCGCCGTGTCCGTGAGGTCGCCGCGGCCATCGTAGGACCGCATGACAAGGTGGTAGGTGGAGTCGTCCAAGGCGACCTCGGACCGAATCACCCCCTTCCCGTCCCGGTGGAGCGGCAGCGGGGGGTGGGAGATCAGGAACTCCGTCCGGTCGTGGATGGGCTCGTTCAGCACCCGGAGAATGTAGAGAATCGCGGTGGCGACCGGTTCGTTGACCCAAGGCTCATGCCGCCGGCTCACCACCTCCGCGGAGAGGAGGTCGGCGGCTTCGGGAAGACCGTATTCGAGCGCCCGGGCCAACTCCCTGTTCCGCGTCCACCCCAAGACCTCGGTCCGGTACTGGTTGAGCAGCGCTACGGTGTGGTCCGTGTCGTCCGGGACCGTGACTCCGGGATACAACCGCGGAAGGCGCAACATGAAGAGGCGGCGAGCCTGAATCCATGCGTCCGCGTCGTCGCGGGCGCTGGTGACCGCGTCCCGGCATTCGCACGCCTGTTCCCGAAGCTCCTGATACCCCAACTTCGGGTTCGCCTCGGATACCGCCTGCAGGTAGTCCAAGAAGTCGGGAGGGATATTGGCTCCCCAGCGAATGAAGGAAGTCATGGAGACGCGACCGGCACGGTAGGGCCGATTCCGTCGGCGTATATAACGCCCGCGCACCGCTTTAGGACACCAATGTCCAATTGGACTTGATGGAACAAGTAAGCCTAATATACCAATTGGATTTGTGGGGCTCATGCCTCGAAAGACCAAGGCCACGAACCTCCCCGATGTCGTTCTCCACATCGTCGTCAGCGGGACGGAGTATGTGGAGCTGCTCCGCTACCGGAGCCATCTGGAGGAGCGGGCGAACGGACGGGTCACGTGGCGGAACGCCATCATGGCCGCGGTCCGCGAGACGCACCGCCGTTGAGGTCGCCGATGGGGAAGGTCACCGGTATCGCGTGGACCGGGTCCACGATGAACTTCTGGGTCGGCTGCCGGAAGGTGTCGGCGGGCTGCACCCACTGCTACGCGGAGAAGCTGGTTCAGGACCGGATGCGGCGACCGTTCACCGAGGTCCGGAGGACGCGGCCCGAACTGTGGAGTCAGGCGTATGCGTGGAGCCGCAAGGAGGGCGCCCTCGGGACGAAGCGGCCGGTGTTCACCTGCTCGCTGTCCGACTTCTTCATCGAGGACGCGGACCCTTGGCGAGACGATGCGTGGAAGGTCGTCCATGATACGCCGAACCTGATCTGGCAGATTCTGACGAAGCGGCCCGAGCGGATTCGGAGCCACCTGCCGAGCGACTGGGGGGAGGAGGGATACCCCAATGTGTGGCTCGGCACCACGGTGGAGAATCAGGAGGCGGCGGACAAGCGAATCGGGTATCTGCTCGACGTGGAGGCCAAGGTCAGGTTCCTTTCGGTCGAGCCCATGCTCGGCAAAATCGACGTGACGGGGTTCCTGTCGAGCTGCGCGTGCTGCGGGATTTCGTGGGTGATCTGCGGGGGCGAGAGCGGCCCCGGCGCGAGACCGATGGACCCGGGATGGGCCATCGACCTGCGCGATCAGGTCAAGGGCGCCGGGGCGGCGTTCTTCTTCAAGCAATGGGGCGGCGTCCACGACAAGCGAGCCCACGAAAAGGCCGTCCTTGAAGGCCGGACTTGGACCGAACTTCCGGTGGTGACATGAGAGAAGAACCCCGACCCCGCCGCGACCCGATACCCTTCCACCCGCGATTCAACGAGGCCATCCTTCGGGGCGAGAAGACTGTAACTCGCCGCTTCCGGCCTCGGCACGTAGATCAACGGCTGCGAGCGAAGAACCCGGTCGAGGGGAGGCGCCCCGACAAGTGGCCGGGGTTTGCGGATTTGGTCGTCACCGACTGTAGGTCCGTAAGGCTCCAGTCGATTGACAAGCAGGAGGCGAGGCTGGAGGGCCTCGGCTCGGTCTACGAGTTTGAGCAGGTATGGCGCCAGCTCTACGACAAGGACCCGTACCGCCGGTGGGACCGTAACCCGCCGGTCTTCCGGATCGAGTTCAGGTGCGTGACGCCCCCGGCAGTGCGGTGTGTGCCTCTTGAGGTCGAGTCGTGAAGCTTCTGAGACAATTCCGGTGGTATGGTTGACATGACGGGCGAGAATGCCTTCGATGTGGAGAGGCCGCCGAGCGGGATTCATGAATTTTACTACGGCACGGCGTACCGTTGGCCGCTGGCCTACATTCCACGCGCCATGATTTCCTACAACGCCATCCGCCGCCTGAAGAACCCGTGGGATCTCCGAATCCCGTGGATGATGGATTCGAGCGCGTTCACCCAAATCCTCCGATGTGGGGATTACCCGTGGGGACCCGAGGAGTACGCGCGGGGTATCGCGGCGTGGCGCCCTCCGGTCGCTTGGACGATGGACTACCCCTGCGAACCTTCGGTTCGGGCGGCCGGGGGGAACTACACCCCGGCGGAGGCCCAGTCGCGGACCAACGACAACACGCGCCGGTTGTGGGACCTCGGGGCCGAGGTTCAGAGCGTGGTTCAGGGATGGACCGTGGACGACTACCTGCGCAATCTCGACCGTCTGAAG